>NZ_JADEXH010000051.1:0-33003 GCF_015207205.1 Sphaerospermopsis sp. LEGE 08334
TAGTCTCTTTGATGTATAGCTCCATTTTACTATGTCTATAATTTTATTTTTATCCTGGAAATATTAGTCTATTTTATGATTTTTTCTTAAATATCTTTTTTTCTTTATCTGTTAACCTCTCCAGGTGGTGTTCATTCTTATTGCTTCTTATTGAGAATAGGGTTTGATGACATTTTTGGTGATTTACTGTTTCTCGAATGCTTTTTTCACTGTATATGTCTGTTTTTACGCTAACTTTGATTTTTCATCTCCGTAATTTCCCTCTGGGACAGTTTGGGGTGCGGAATGTGGGTTAGAAATCCCGCAGCCGATTTTCTCCAAGTTTTCTCAAAACATTAAATAAAAATTAAAAAAAATTAAAAAATTAAAAAATTAAAAAATTAAAAAATTAAAAAATTAAAAAATTAAAAAATTAAAAAATTAAAAAATTAAAAAATTAAAAAATTAAAAAAAAATTCGATTTTTGGGGTCTACCCCAGTTTACTTTTTCCTCTAGGTATGATATTCTGATAATTGGAATGTGTGCATTAAAAAAAATTTTGCTTACACCCCATTATATTAGATAACACTATAGTACCACAGCCGCCGCCCCGTGAATCAAGAAAATCACAAATTTTTTTGAGAAAAACTTATTAAAAAAATTTTATTAATAATAAAATATTATATTTTAGAGAAATCAACGAGTTTTTGATAGATTCGATTTGGGATAGGGGAAAGAGCGATCGCTGTAATTTATTAATATATTACAGCAGCTTTCAGCTATCAGCTTGAAAATCCTTTTGGTGTAAGGTTTTGTGATCTAAATTTGTACCTCATTCACATCGAAACTGCTGTAATAATTTATTATTCAAATTCTGTCTCAAGATCAACTGGAAAAGTAGAATCAAAAACCTGCTCAATAGTATAAGGACACTGAGAAGGCAATTCTTTTTTCTTTAATGGTGTTTCGGTCAATACTAAATCTAAACCTGAAATAAAACCTTCTTGCAGTGCCGTATTTAGATATGATTTCAGACTAGGATTATCTTTTAACAGTTTATTGATTTCACGCCTTTGAGTATTAATAGTTATTTGCCAACTGCGTGTGCGCTTTTCTTGCTGATATTGCCATTTGAGTAAATGTCCAATCAACACACCTAAACGATTTTCTAATTCTCGTTTTTCTTGTCTACCCAAAGATTCAATTTCCTCCGCTAAATTCTGTAAATCAAGCCCATCAAAATTACCACAACGCAACTTTTGAGATTGTTCTATTGTCCAAAGATAAAAATCATTCTCATACAAACCCGCTGCCATATTTTTACCTGTTGTTGTTTGACTGTAGTTAGGAATTAGATATTTTATTCTAAGTAGTCGTGCAAAATAAATTTTATATTTGGGAGAGGGAACAGGGAACAGATAAGGAATACAGAGATTTTTGTTTGTTCCAAAAATGTTAAATTAATTTTGTGCAGGGTACTTAGTATAGCTTTCCTATTTCGACATATTGAACTATTGCATTCACTTCTTATAAATGAGAAACACCGAACCAATGGGTCCAAAATTTTCCACATACACCTTACCATTATAAAACAAACCCGGAGACATTCCCCCATCAAATAACATTCCTTCCCTAATTCTCCCTAAACAATTATTTCTCGCAATACCTTCTAAAACATCATCAAACTGACTAGGTAACAACTCTTTATTATTTGCAGAAAATTGAATACTAGAATTAGCTTTCATATCATTAACTAACAGAATTACATAACCCTTACTGGTAATTGCTACCATAGAACGATTAGTAGCACCTTTACAAGCAAGTTCACCCAAAGCTTTGCAAATATCTTTAAATTTACCTTGATTGTAAAATCTACCATTACCACCTACTACATTATAATTTAGTAAATTAGATCCTCTTTTTCCTATCTGAATAGTAGCAACACGCTGACTGGGATTTCCTCCAGATATCGCAAAAGAAGAACGTCTATTTTTAAAAGCACCGGAATATTCAACACCACGAGAAATATTTAAACCTTGGGGTTTATTCACAGTATCTATATAATCTGCATTAATAGCTGCAATAGGTTTTCTACCATTTAATTGGGAATTTTCATCAGCTATCAATTGACTAAAAAATTTAGGAATGTATTCTCTTCTAAAATTGCCTCTAGCATCTTTAGCATAGATTTTATGACCTAACCCCACATTTACTTTAAAATCTAAATGGGGGGATTTGGGATTAAACAGAATTACATGATTAATACCTCTAGAATAACGTTCACCTTGATTATTAGTTTTAAAAAATTCAATCCTAAACTGAGAATTATTACCAGGACAAGTAGTTGATGGTTTTGGTGCAGAATTTGCTACCTGATCCTGAAAACCTAATAATAAAAAAGCACTACTAATTAAGAGGGATAAGAAAGATAATTTTTTCATAGATATGGTAATGGGTAGGATGTACAGGATGGTTTATTTTATCAGAATCAGGATAACCAGGATTATAGGATGTACAGGATGTAATTTTTAAACTTCTGGTTTATGAAAAGAGGATAAATATAAATTAAATAATCACATAACATCTTTAAATTCAGATGCAAACCATCAATTAAACAATCACAATCCTGTTAATCCTGAAATCCTGGATATCCTGATTCAGACAAATAAAAAACCCGCTACAGAATAACTATAGCGGGTAATGCAGTTATGGCGTAATGTAAAATTCAAACTTTCATAAGCTATCAGCTATCAGCTTTATACTAAATATTAGGTTTAATTCCCCTGTTACTACAGAAAGAATATTTTTGATTTGAGAATAAGCTGAATGCTGACTGCTGACTGCTAATTTTCAAACTCTATTTTAGCCATTCCAAAACAGCTTCTTCCTTAGTATTGGTATTGCGAGAAGGTGTTTCACGCTCAAACTTCATGTGAATAGAACGAGTTTGTTCACCATCAGCAGCAACCGCTAAAATGGGGTAATCTATCAAACCATCTTGGAAGGACATCTGGAAGCGGAAAGTACCATCGGGATTGAGTTTAATGGGACGACCACCAATAGTTACAGTTGCATCTGGTTCGGTTGCACCATATACAATCAATTCTGCATCAGCAATTAACCAGAATTTACGGGGACGTTCTGGAACAGCGGAAGCGGAGAAACCAACCCCAGACATACCCACACCGGACATATTGATCCCGGATGCAGTGGGAACTGCCCACATACCTACACCAGATGGGAAAATGTAAGAACTGATTGCTTGTTCTGGACGGACAGAACCGGCTACGTGCTGCATAGAACCGAACAGAGAACCAGCAACCCGTTGAGCTTCTGCTGATTCTGCCATACCAAAGATTTGGTCGTAAATGGGGTTCTCACCAGCACCAACCGCAGCGATTTTCTTAGCTGGGGGAATTAGTTCATACTTGGTCTTACCACGTAGGTCTTCTTCAAAGTCTACGGTAATAAAGACATCTTCTATCCAGTCGGAAGGATATACAGGGGGAATGTGAACTCTGGCGGAACGAGCTAATACTAACCAGCCACCAATGGGGGTACGATAACCGATATCAATTACATAATCGCGATCGCTCACAGGAATGGGTAAATACCATTCTCTCGCTAATTCATCCGCAGGATATTCTTGAATACTGTGGGGACTTTGATGATCTAAATCAATATCAGTAACATCATAAATCCGCAATGCTAATTGCTGTCCACCTTGACGACGCAACTCTTCTTTATGTTCATTGGGAATATCCCAGTATGTGTAAGCCCATTGTGGATCACGTGGTAACAACACAATGCGACTTTCACCATAACCACCTGGTAAATCTCCCAGTCCCTCATCCACATCAGCGAGAGAACCACCTGTGCGATCTTCCTGACCTAATTCAAATTTTGCTGCTTCCACGGTTTCCTGCGCCTCCAGTGAACGAGATGGACTGAGCGAAAGTTTGTTAATTTGTACTTCTTGAATTGATGCTAACAATTGAGATTTACGCATCCGACTGTAACGAGAAATGCCATACTCACTTGCAACTTTACGAAGTTGCCTTAATGTCATTTCCTCTAGCGGTGGGCGTTCTTTTGCCATTTATTTTGGCCTCCAGTAGTTTTTCGGGTAAATGACTTCCCCTGGTTATAGAATGGTTTATAAAATCTCATCTATCCCAGATGAATTTTTTATTCCTGACTTCTGGTTTTGCCCAGTTTATAAGGGTTTTAGTTGGTTTTTAAATGGATTGCCACGCTTTCTGATTCCTCGTTCTGCCATGATTAGCATTTCTTTGGGATCAGGAGCGTGTTTTTTCTTGATGAAATACTAACAGGTAATCATGCCTAGTGATCAAGGGGTATGAAGTCGGTTTTTCAGCTATTTCACGTATTTATTAGCCCTGCGGGGATCAAATTGTTATGGAATCATAACATTCGCCTTGACTTGGGGTTCATTATGTCAAAATTTCATGACATTTGCGATCCAATGCTGTGGGATGGGCTTCTAGCCCGTCCAGCTTTAAGAAATAAATGATCCAATATTGTGTGGTTAAAGGGCAGGCAAGACTTGTACTGAGCAAAGTCGAAGTATGCCTACCCCACAAGAATTACAGGTTGATCTACTTGTTAAATTTTCTCAGTTTCTTGTGTACTCTTTGTATAAATAATTTAGCTAACCGCATTTTCGTGAGATCCTGAATATTAGCTGAGTAATATTTTTGGTTATCAAAAAACTCATTGATTTCTGATAAAATTACCGTAAATCGCTTGATAATATTCTCAGTTCTGTATTCTGCTAAAACTTCTCCTGGTAAAGTCAAAGCAACTGGAGATGATAAAGTATTGAGAATACGTTGTACATCATATTCTAGAGAATAACCAGCGATTTTATAACAATTAAATCCCGGATCTAAATAATCAGAAAGTCCACCGTTAACGCTAGAAAAAACTTGACAACCACAAGCTAAAGCTTCCATAGGTTGCAAACCAAAACCTTCACTTACACCCTGTTGCGCCCAATATTCAGCAGAGTCATAAAGGTAAATTTTCGCTCTATTAAATAATCCTGGTAAATCTTCAATATAAGAATCAACAACAAAAACTTTACACTTTTGTTGTAATGTAGGAATTAATTGTTTGATTAAATATTCAGAAGATTTTCGCGCTTGCACTAAAACATCAATATCTCGGTCTAAATGCAAATTTGTAAATTCATCAGCGATTTGATTAGGTAAATAATAAATTAGATTATTCGGTGCTTTTTGTCCCCAATATCCCATTGTATTACGGCTAACTGTAATAATCGGAATACTGGAAGGAAGTTTAAATTTATAACCTGCACTATGAGCATGATAAACTACATTATATTTTTGCAGTTTAGGCGCAAGTTTAGCTATATCAAATCCCCAACTAATCACGAATATTACATTATCTAAATTGTTATCTATTTTTTTTTGTAGCAAGTCATCAAGAAACAACTTATCCTTTTCTCTTTGTCGGTAAGTGACAACTTCTGCACTACAGATATTTTGAGCTAAATTAACTGTTTTTAACTCTGCCCAAAGCCCACCACAGGCAAATTTTCCATCTGTTCCCGGAACTAAAAAATAAAGTTTTCTCATATAGAAGTTGGTTTTGATTATTAAAATTATTTGTGTAGGTTGGTAATTGGTAATTGGTAATTGGTAATTGGTAATTGGTAATTGGTAATAGTTGATAGTTGATAGTTGATAGTTGATAGTTGATAGTTGATAGTTGATAGTTAATAGGGAAACATCAAATTTATTACCCAGTCACCAGTCACCAGTCACCAGTCACCAGTCACCAGTCACCAGTCACCAGTTACCAGTCACCTGCCGCCATTTTACCTTAACAAAATGCGCTTCACGTCCCCAAGTGTCCCGTGTAAAAATGATATTTTCAATTGCAAGGTTAAAGGGGATAGCTGTTGTTAAATAACGTTGAACGAAAGCACCTAAATCTGGAGCAAGTTCAGAAGCCGTAGTTGCAGCTAATCCTAAACCTATTAATTGCTCAACAGGTCTAAATGGTAGCATCACAGACACACCCATAGCAAATCCAGCAGTTAACAACATTGCTACAGATAAATTTGTACCGCAACGGGGATGTACCGCTAAATCCCATTCTCCGTTGGTAAGACGATATTGAGCTAATGTTACTGCACGCCGTAAATAACTGATATTTACATCACCATAAAGGTAAAATCCTTGTTCTGTGGATAAACCACTTAATGATTCGTTATCAAACTGTACATGAGTAGGCTGTTTGGGAGAAGAATCAACACTTTTTGTCTCACTCAGAACCCAAACAGTAGCGTGTTCTAAGGCATGAACCTGACGCAGCATGAGAATTTCTTGTAAGCCAGGTACAAAAGATAGCTGTTCTAGTAAATTAGTATCTTGGTTTGGTGATGGTGCTATCAAGTCAAGATTAAAAAAGTTAAAGGGAAATGAGCTATTTGCATAAGAAGTTGGAGTATTCATTCTCCCCCAAGCTGATAAAGTAATATAGATTTCCGATACAAAAAAGCTAACTAATGCTAACAAAAGTCGGCTTTTTCTTCCTGCTTCATCCTGAAAGTGTCGGCACTACTCAGTCTACAGGCTTTAAGATCGGGTGTATCTGCTATATAAAACCTAGACAAAGCTAGACTTTACTTTCTACTTCAACGGGAGCATGGGAGCGGTTATCCCTCTGTAGACTTTCACGCTGTAGCCCAACGCGATTGTGTTCCAATTAAGTTTCTGAAAAAGACTACCACCATCATTGCTTGGTTTTCGCGTCGGCAATAGTCTCAATTCAATACTTGATATCACCGTATTATATATCAAGTAGTTGATTTTTTCCGGAAAATATATTGATTTTTGTCAATATAAGTATAGTTTTGTCTATGAAATTGTCAACTTAGGACAAGCTCACTCTACTATTAAGTATTTAGGCTTGGCTATCACCTAAATACCTATCAATAATAGCACTGTTTATAGTCTCAAAGTCTCAAAATTGTCTAGCGACAGGTAGGTTTTTCAGTGAATCAGTTGTTAGGTTTCGTTAGTAAAACACTAACTAGCTGTTCACCTTCCAATGTAACGCTTGTACAACTAGATTATTGCTAATTTTTGTTGAAAAATAGCAGGAGTCATGAGTCAGTGGGGGTTTAGCAATGCTAAACCCTTTGGGCTAAATCAAACGAGAAATTCTGATATGTCAGTTCCGATCGCAAAAATTCGCTAATTCCCAGAGCATCAACTTTTACTACATAAAGTCACGGAACTTGTGGTAGAGGGTCACACTGAAAAATAAAGGTGAGGAGGAGAACAATCTGTAAACCTCAAAATTGATCTTGCCAATTTTGGATTTTGGATTTTGGATTTTAGATTTTGGATTTTGATTGAGGTGTTTTGGTACTTGTACTTCAGAAGCAAGCTCAATACCCCGCTCTTTGTCGGTTGTACCTATCTCAAATACTCGCTGCGCTGCTTACGCTTCGCTAACGCAAATCGAAAATCCAAAATGGTTGAACTTTTCAGCATCCACAGGGATTCATAGTAATAAACTAACTCACATTTGAATCATTGTAGTTAGGTAATGTACAGCAATTGATATCGTTTAAACAGACCTTTCCCCACTGTAAAGCCCAGCGAACCAAAGCAACTCGGTTATCTGTCTTTGTTTTGGTGAGAATATTGCTGATATGATTATCAACTGTACGTTTGCTAATCTCCAGTTTTGCTGCAATCTCTTGGTTAGTTAAGCCTGCGGCCACTAAGTCGATAATTTGCAGTTCTCTGTCTGACAGACTAACAGGGGTCCCAGACTCACTAGCAGCCATGGCTTATTTATTTCTCCCTTGGTATATGTACTCAATCACTCTTTCTAATTCTAAAAGATTCTCTCAGAGCTAGACGTTGTAAATGTTCCTAGTAATACTAAAGTCAATATTTTCTGGGAATTTAATCTGAAGATTAATTTCCTTAAAAGCAAAATTTCTATAAAATATAACCTATTCATCAGTAAATATTCAGTGTTACTTCAGTGGTAAATTTGGGGATTTTATAGCATTATGTACTATATGGGGTGATAAAAACTGCTATTTTATGGTTAACTGGAGACAAAGGAATAAAGATGCTTATACATTTTATACATATTCCTAATCCCAAGTCGTAAATCGAAAATGATATGAGTAATCCCCATGTTTTGTGTCTAGGCGAAGTTTTGTTTGATTGTTTAGCGGATCAAATGGGGCTAAAGCTGGAAGAAGTCAAGTCTTGGACTCCCTACCCAGGGGGTGCGCCAGCTAATGTGGCTTGTGCTTTAGTTAAACTGGGAACGCCCGCAGGTTTTATTGGTGCTGTAGGAGAAGATCAACCAGGTAATGCACTGGTGAAGTTATTACAAGATGTAGGTGTAGATACAACGGGTGTGCAACTTCATCCGACAGCACCAACGCGACAAGTTTATGTAGTCAGGGATTTGACGGGTGATCGCTCTTTTGCTGGTTTTGGTAAATATGATACTAGCGAGTTTGCCGATACCCGCTTACAAGCCAAGCAATTACCCCATTCACTGTTTAACGATGCTGATTTTTTGGTGTTGGGGACTTTGGAATTAGCTTATCCTGAAAGTGAAGCTGCTATTCATCAGGCATTGAAATTAGCAGAACAATACGACCTCAAAATAATTTTAGATGTGAATTGGCGGCCTGTATTTTGGCAAGATGCTAATTTAGCAAAGCAGAAAATTGAGGCATTATTACCACGTTTCGATTTTCTCAAACTCACCAAAGAAGAGGCAGAATGGTTATTTAATACTAATGACCCAGGAGCAATTACTTACCGATTGAACTCATTAGAAGGGGTTTTAGTCACCGATGGCGAAAATGGTTGTGCTTATTGTTTAGGGGAAAACGAAGGTAAATTACCTGCCTTTTCTATACCTGTGGTGGATACAACTGGTGCAGGAGATAGCTTTTTAGCTGGGTTTCTCCATCAGTTGAGTAAGTCTGGTATTCACAGTTTGCGGGATGCAGAAACAGCCAAACGTGTGATCACATACTCTAGTGCGGTGGGGGCGTTGACGACAATTAAACCAGGTGCGATCGCCTCCCAACCCACAGCAGAAGAAGTTGATGCTTTTTTAGCTGATCATCAACTTTAACAGTTAACAGTTTTCATTGATTGAAGTAATAGTACAATTCGGGGAATATCAGATACAATCAGCTGATATTCCCTTTACAAATTAAGTCCGAGCAAAGAACTCACCTTATGTCCAACTTGTTTATTATCTGCTGGAATATCAGATATAATTGGTTGATATTCCTGACTTGAAAATGGACGAAAATCATCCTGCCATTTTGCAGTCAGAGTACATAATAAACGTAGCTCAAGTGGTGCTGGTACTGGGTTAACTTTCTCAATTTGTACTTTTACAAGTTTTTGATTTTTGTCATTGAGTTTAAAAACATCATCTACAATATACTGGGGACAGTAACCAACAATATAATTATCATTTGTACGTAATAGTAATGCCCGTGAGTGATATGGATTTTGAAAGTCGTGGTTTAAATACAAAATTTCTTGATCTTGTAATTGATTAATTCTCTCGATGGTAGATTTCGGAAGATATCGCAAACCATGAGCAAAGAAATGAATTTTATATAAACCATTTTTATCTGGTTCTGGATATGGGAAAACTTCATAATGATCTGTTACTTTACGTCCTCCAGAACGAGAAAGAATAGAAATTGGATCATCTTCGTTTTCTGGAATATTCAGCCATTGAATATAATTTTTGTAATCTGGTCGAGAGCGTTGCATCACTCGATTATAAAACAATGGGAATAATTCACTAGATGTATAAACTCTATTTAAATCTGGAAAAGAATACACAAGGTTAAAATCACATTTATCTTGAGCTTGTTTAGCTCCTTGAGTATATGTAAAAGTATATTTTCCCTCATCAAATCTTAATCTTCCTACAGGAAACCAAGCACGACTTGTTGGATCTTGCCAAGCTAAAAAAAAGAGTTTTCATAGTAAAAATTACCTCAAATTTAGCATTTTATTTTGATTATGTTCTAATATTTTATGTGCAAATTCTATTGCTGGTTTAGATATACGATGTTCAGGAATACACATAATAATATTTAAAGTATCGCTACTGCTAATATTTGCCAATCTATCAAGCCAAATTTGTGCAGAATTTGGATAACGTTTGTGGAGTTCACAAAAAACATCAAAATTTCTGAGGCGTTGTGTATTGCCCAATCTTCACCTGTGTTTGATCTGGCTTTTTTAAATAGACAGCGCCCCAAATCTGGGTGATAAAACCAAAATTTTTCTTTTGTTCCTAAATCCTCAATATCTTGAGAAGCATCTAGAGGAACTTCAATGATAGGAAACTGCTCTGCCATAATTTATTTACAGTGATACAATTCATACTCATACCCATATATTCCCGGCAACTTTTGATCATCAGGCAGACATTTTTCCACTTCTTGACTGATGGGAGCATGAAAATTAACCAACCATAAATCAAAAGGTCGTGGTAATTCTTTGATAGTCTTTTCTAGGGCTATAGTAGAAGTATTGGGGTTTTGGGCTTGATGGGCGAGGAGAAATTGAGTATTTTCAATATTAGTTTGCAAACCAGAGAATTTTAACTCCCAAGCTATGCCCATCATTTCTCCAGTTTGGACTAAACTTTTATGAGTTGTGGCAATGAGAACTGGGACTGATGAATTTTGTTCAATGACAGGAAGAAATAAATCAGGGCGATAATATTTGCGATAACCCAAATTAAAAGTAACTGAAATTGCACTGATTAAACCCATTACCCAAATCAGCATTACAGCTTGTTTGCCAGTAATACCCCATTTACCAATGTTGGGATTTTGATAACAAACTGCCAGACTTGCACCCACTAAAATTATTACCGCTGGAAAATAAACAAAACTATAGCGAGCGCCCCTGGTAAGATCAATACCCAGGAAATAAGTAAAGAAGAAAAAGAAAGCGATCGCCCCTAAAACTACCCCAATAAATACCTGAGTAATAGAACCAATTTCCGGTTTTTGTAATTGAAATTTTATTCCCCGAATTAAAATTGGCACTGCCCAAATAAAGAAAATTAACATCACCAACCCAGAGAAAATAACCACTGTTAAATCAGGTGCTTCCACTGGGAGTAAGGAAATCATAGTAATCCATGTACCTAAAGCTTGAAAAATGGGGCTAATCCAACTTAGTCCCAAACGCTCACCTTTAATCCACGCTGTTAAAGCGCCAATGTAGCGATTTTGCAACCAACCAGGCAACCACACTAACCCAGCAACAGCCGTACCAACTACTACATAATAAAACCGCCACCACACAGAAGAGAACAACACCCAAGTTTTTGTCTGAGTTTGTTGTTTCCAAGCTACAAAAATCAAAGCTACAGCTTCAGCGCCAAGAGTGATCACAAAAAAGAAATGAGTAGCAAAACCCAAGGCGTTCACTCCTACCCAAGCAATAATTAACCACAAAGGTAATAATTTTTGTTTTTCTAGATGACGGATAGCAACTACCAAGCAAGCTAGAGAAAGCATCACCCAAAGCATAGCCAAGGTATAATGACGGGCTTCTTGTGCTAAGAATATTGCATAAGGTGAAACTGCCATCATTGCAGCAGCTAATTGTCCTACTAATGAAGAACGAAAAGCTAATTTACCTAAAAAATAAGCACAGGGAATAGAAATTGCACCTAATAAAGCTGGAAATGAACGTGCTGCAAATATGGATACTAAACCTTCTGGGTGAGGAAATAACCGCATCCACAGATGAACCAAGACAAAATATAATGGAGGGTGATTATCCTCTGTGAGAATATTATTAATTACATCTCCTATACCAACTGCGGGATTAATTTGTAATGGTTGTAATAAGATATCAGGGGTGATCGCTTGATCTAAAGGTACTGGTAAAAAACTATTTCCCAAGCTAAATACTAAAGTCGCAAATTCATCAGTCCAAGGCGGTTTGGCGGTTAAATTAGTCAAACGTAAGCCTATGCCAATAATGAACCAAATTAGCAGCAGTAAAGGATGAAACCAGGGATCAGAAACGGTAGAGCGCCTATTATTCACGTCCATCTTGATTGTTTTAAATTGTTTTTATTTTTTTAAACAGTGTTCTTTTACTTTAACTGCATTTCCTCTTTTTAATAACTCTGATATAGTGACAAATTTATATCCCTGGGGAGTATAAGCTTTCAAAATTTCCTCTACTACCTCTACTGTATTATGGCGACTAGCATATACTCCTTTTTTTGCTACACCATCAGAATCATGTAAAAGAATGATTGAACCATTATGAAAGTTATTTTCAAATATCTTGATCATGTCGGTAGCAGATTTACCACGCCAGTCCTGTAAATCTACCTCCCAAAAAATAATCGGTTTGTGTATCTGCTTTACAACATTCGTTACAGCAACACCAGCCCGACCAAAAGGGGGTCTAAAGTGAACATTATCTGGTGAAATTAATTGATTAATTAAAACATCGGTTTCGGTAATTTCCCTATAAATAGAATCTTTAAATTTACTATTTAAATCGTAATGATGCCATGATTAAATTTCATCAGTTAGCAGTCAGTAGGGGCGAAGCATTCGGAAAATAGCCTGTTGATAAAATTGATAATTTGTCGCCCGAATGCTTCGCCCTGACAGGAAAATAGCCTGTTGATAAAATTGATAATTTGTTGCCCGAATGCTTCGCCCTTACAGGAGTAAGAAGTCAGGAGTCAGAAGTCAGGCAAAATTAATTTAAAACCAAATGCTTTTAGTTAGCTTTTTTGGATCGAAATATCAGGTACAATCATCAGATACAATTAAGTGATATTCCCTTCATTTTTTACCTAATTCATGTCTTTGATTATTGCTGGAGAACGCAGCGGAGTGGGCAAAACTACGGTGACACTTACACTTTTAGCTTCTTTGTGTCGTCGTGGTGTCAAAGTACAATCTTTTAAGGTTGGTCCAGATTATATTGATCCTATGTTTCATCAGTATGTTACAGACCGTCCTTGTCGAAATTTAGATGCGGTTTTGACTTCAGAAACTTATATTCAAAAATGTTTTCAGCGTCATTCCCAAGAATGTGAATATACTCTGGTTGAGGGAGTGATGGGTTTATTTGATGGTGTTGGTAATTCTTTCAATACAACTGAAAATGGCAATCATCAAATGGACTTTGCTAGTACAGCCCATGTTGCCAGATTATTAGATATTCCGGTAATATTAGTAATTGATTGTAGTCGTTTGTCTGGGTCAGTAGCTGCGATCGCACATGGTTATTGTAGTTTGGATCAGAGAGTTAAAATTGCAGGGTTAGTATTAAATAGGGTAGGGAGCGATCGCCATTTATCTTTATTAAAAAATTCCTTGAAAACTCTCAACTTACCTATTTTGGGTGTCCTCAAAAGACAGGATAATATTACTATTCCTGATCGTCATCTGGGTTTAGTTCCCACAGGAGAATTACCAGAATTAGATAATGTAATTCATCGTCTCGCAGATTTAGGCGATCATTGTTTTGATTGGGAAAAATTATTACCACTTTTACAAGTAACTGAAATTCTGTCTTCAGATGTTCCCAATTTTCAAATCAACGAACCGCACAGACACAGAGAAAGCGGAGAAATAAAAGAAAATCAAAAATCAAAAATCAAAATTGCTGTTGCACGGGATCAAGCTTTTAATTTTTATTATCAAGACAACTTAGATTTATTAGAGAAACTGGGAGCAGAATTAATATTTTGGAGTCCTTTAAAAGATACTCAATTACCAAAAGATATTCAAGGAATGTATTTTGGTGGTGGGTTTCCTGAAGTATTTGCACAAGAACTAGCAGCAAATATTAAAGTTATTCAAGAAGTAAAAACAGCGATTTTATCAGGAATACCCACCATTGCTGAATGTGGTGGTTTAATGTATTTGTGTGAAAATATTATTGATTTTGAAAATCAATCTTGGACAATGGTAGGAATATTGCCCACATCTGCACAAATGGATAAAAAATTAACTTTAGGATATCGTCGCGCAGTAGTTTTAGAAAATAGCTTTTTGTTAGATGCGGGTACAAATATTTATGGACATGAATTTCATCGTTCTCATGTAATTACAAACCCGCAAAAACCATTGTTTGATACCTATCGTTATGACTGTGAAGAAAATACAGGTTTTGAAGGATGGAATTTACCTAATATTCCTAATGTTCATGCTTCTTATGTTCATCAACATTGGGGAGAAAGTATAGAAATTCCCCAAAGGTTTTTACAGGAATGTTTAAAATTTGGTGTGACTCTTGAGGGCAACCACAGGGGGTTTGCCCCTACTGACTCCTTGATATCCTGACTAATGACTAATACTTTCATTGAGTTTACGAATAATACGAGATAATTCACGAATAATATTCACCGCTATTTCTGGAGTTTCTTCAATAGCATCATAAAGTTGCTCTTGGGTGAGTTCTAAACATTCACAAGCTTCTAAAGTTGTCACAGAAGCAGAACGAGACTGAGTATCAAATACTGCCATTTCTCCAAAGTATTTTCCTGTATCAACTTCTGCTAATTTTGTATCTCCGATATGGACTTTGACTTTACCAGAGACAATAATATAGAGCGATCGCCCTTCTTCTCCTTGTTTGAAAATACTGTGATTCGCAGGGTATGATAACTCATTCATCACAGAAGCAAGTCGCACGACAAAATCATCCCGCAATTCTTGAAAAATAGGTACACGGCGGACCAATAACAAACGATCTACACTAGTCAGCATAATTACTTATTAAAGTATAACTTTAGCAACAAAATCTAACGGTAATAAACAACATTTTGACAGCATTGGGATTCTCACCGTTAATTAACCCTGAGAAGTCAATAATACCTTAACCTTGGCTACTCTGTAGTTAACCTATAAGTTAAAGATGTATTGATGCTGTTTATTAATTTACAATTCAAATGGTTATCGTATTTATCTTATACCAGTAAAGGATGAACTAAGTGATGCTCATCAACAGTTAAACACTAGCTCCTTACGTTCTGAATCTCTCAGACAAGCTCAGTTAGCTATGCTGAAGGGAAAAGTACGCATAACAGATAAAGAATTATATCTTTCTCCAAAAAAGCCTATTCCTCTACCTCCAGAACTTGTTAATTCAGGTAAAATCAACTTATCCCATCCATATTATTGGTCTACTTTTACAATGATTGGTAACTGGAATTAATACAGCAGATTTCATCCAAGTGAGGTAAACTTGTTGCAGGCAAGATACCCGCACTACAAGAATTTTATTATTCATGTTTGTACCTCATATACCTGCAATATCCTGTATTTGCTTATTTATCGTAGTTTTTCCTGTCACCTATTCCTTATTCCCTATTCCCTAGAAAATCAATGTTTTTCAAATGGTGCTTTAGAGTTATTATCGTTTGCCTGGGTTTGTGGATCATTTTGGATCTAGCTTCTCATTTAGGAGCGGAAATTTTTTGGTTTCAAGAAGTTGGTTATTTGCCAACTTTTCTGGTGCGGTTAATAACTCAAGGTGCTTTATGGGTGGGTGTTTTTAGCTTGAGTATGATCTATTTACTGGGAAATTTAACTTTAGCAAAACGTTGGCAATATCCCCAGTCTCTGAAAATTGAGCCAGCAAGAATTGAAAAAACTACACTGAGTAGGGAACTAACAAATTTTCTGAGTCCCCAGTATAAGCAAGTCTATAAAACTCCGCAAATTGCGACAGGAAACAGACAAATTAAATTATTTTGGTTGTTACCGCTAACGTTAAGCTTGAGTTTTTTAGTGGGGTTAATTTTCACCCATTATGGACAAGTTGCATTAAGTTACTGGAATGGAGAAATTAATCAGGTTAATTCACCTTTTACTATCTTATTTAGACCAGAGATAGTTTGGAACTTGAGCATCAGAATTATTTCGCAAGTTTGGTATTTTGTTTTAGCGTTAGTGATGGCGATCGCTGTATTAATATATTCCCAGTTTTTGCTGTGGGCGATCGCTATTATTTTTAGTTTCGGTTTTGGGTGGTTAATATCTCAACAGTGGGAAAAAATCTTGTTGTATTTGCACTCCACCCCCTTCAATAGCACTGAACCTTTATTTGGCAAAGATATCAGCTTTTATATTTTTTCTCTTCCTGTCTGGGAACTGTTGGCTTTTTGGCTGATAGGTTTATTTTTATATGGTTTTCTTGCTGTTACTCTCACCTATCTTGTATCAGGAGACAGTATCAGTCAAGGCATTTTTCCTGGGTTTTCGCCAACACAAAAACGTCATTTATTCGGCTTAGGTGGCGGTTTAATGTTGGTGATAGCCTTTGGTTTTTGGTTAAGTCGTTATGAACTGGTTTATTCTCCCCGTGGTGTGAGTTTTGGGGCTAGTTTCACTGATGTTAAAATACAGTTGCCCGCTGATACAATGTTATGTGTTTTAGCTGTGGCGATCGCCTTTTATTTATTATGGCAAACTTTATTTTGGAGACCTAAATCTCAACATCATCAATGGGTAATTTATGGTTTGGGTATTTATTTATTATTATTAATTGCAGGTGATTTTATTGTACCTGCGGTTGTCCAATCTTTCATAGTTCAACCCAATGAATTACAGCGAGAAACACCTTATATTGAACGTACTATCGCCCTCACTCGTCAAGCATTTGATTTAGAAGCCATAGATGCTCAAACCTTTAATCCCCAAGGAAAATTAACCCAAACAGATATCAAAGCCAATGATTTAACTATTCGCAATATTCGGCTTTGGGATCAAGAACCACTATTAAAAACTAACCGACAATTACAACAAATTCGTCCTTATTATGCGTTTCCTGATGCCGATATTGATCGCTACATTATCACCAACCAAACTAACCAACAAGAACCCCCAACAAATGAAAAACGTCAGGTACTAATAGCCGCCAGAGAATTAGATTATAATGCTGTCCCACAACAAGCACAAACATGGGTAAACCGCAATTTAATTTACACTCACGGTTATGGTTTTACCATGAGTCCAGTAAATACAGTTGCACCTGGTGGTTTACCAGAATATTTTGTCAAAGATATTAGTGGTAATGGCGCTGCTTTAACTACTGCTAATGCAGCTATTCGGGAAAGTATTCCTATTGGTGAACCACGAATTTATTATGGAGAAATTTCTAACACTCATGTCATGACTGGGACAAGAGTTAAAGAATTAGATTATCCCAGTGGTAGTGATAACGTTTATAATACCTACGATGGCAGCGGTGGAATTAGAATAGGTTCTTTATGGAGACGGTGGTTATTTGCCACATATTTAAAAGACTGGCAAATGATATTTACACGGGACTTTCTACCAGAAACAAAGGTATTATTTCGGCGAAATATTAACCAAAGAATTAGAGCGATCGCACCTTTTTTACAATTTGATAGTGAACCTTATATAGTTGCAGCTGATGCCAACCCAGATGATAAAAATCAACAATTTCCAGGTGCAAAAAATTATCTTTATTGGATAGTTGATGCTTACACTACCAGCAGTCGCTATCCCTATTCAGATCAAAATAACGAAGGTATTAACTATATTCGTAATTCTGTTAAAATCGTCATTGATGCTTACAATGGCACTGTCAGATTTTATGTTGCTCAACCTCAAGATCCGTTAATTATTGCTTGGTCAAAAATTTTCCCGCAAATGTTCCAACCGCTAACGAATATGCCTGTTAATCTCCTTAGTCATATTCGCTATCCGGTAGACTTTTTCAAAATTCAATCTGAGCGGTTAATGATTTATCATATTACTAACCCTCAAGTATTTTATAACCGGGAAGACCAATGGCAAATACCCAAAGAAATTTATGGAACTGAACCCCGTCAACTTGAACCTTACTATTTAATTACCAGTCTTCCTGGTGTTCCTTTTGAAGAATTTATTTTATTGCTTCCTTACACACCAAAAGAAAGAACAAATTTAATTGCTTGGTTAGCAGCGCGTTCTGATGGGGAAAATTACGGTAAATTGCTACTGTATAACTTTCCTAAAGAACGTTTAATTTATGGACCAGAACAAATAGAAGCCAGAATTAACCAAGATCCGGTAATTTCTCAACAAATTTCATTATGGAATCGTCAAGGATCAAGAGCAATTCAAGGTAATCTTTTAATTGTTCCCATTGAACAATCTTTATTATATGTTGAGCCAATTTATTTAGAAGCAACCCAGAATAGTTTACCAACTTTGGTTAGGGTAGTTGTTGCCTATGAAAATCGTATTGTCATGGCGCAGACATTAGAACAAGCTTTACAGGCGATTTTTCAGCCAGAAATAACACCAGCGCCGGCTATTATTCGTCCTGTGGAAGAAGAAGGAATACCGCCGGTTTAAAATAAGTTGTAATTCATAATTCATTCTGTCCTCAAGATGAGTTACTATAGAAAGTATGCAACAAATAGTCTCAAAATCACAGCTATAAATAGTCAGAATCAATAATTATGCTGTTAAGTGAACATCTTAATTCTAGTAATTTGAAGTCATTTTCTCTCAATGGCTTATTCGGCTATAAGTATGTGAAAATACCTTTTGATAAAGAAGCTGTTATTCTGATTGCTGAAAATGGTTCTGGTAAAACCACTATTTTGAATGCTCTTTACTATTCAATATCTTGTAAGTTTAGTAGATTAATTACCATTGATTTTGAGTCAGTAGTGATTGAATTCACATCTGGTGTAAGTGTTGAAATTAAAAAAAGAGATTTGGTTTCTTACTATGAAGGAGATTCAATTAGAAGAGAAATTTTAAGTGATTTAAATCTTCAGCTTATATCTAAACTTAGACCTTATGTACCTTCAATTGAAATAGATAGACTTTTAATGGATATTAAACGAGGTTATCCGTCTAAAAGTATCCGCCGAAGGGTTTTAGAGCTAAGAGATATGTACGATATACAATCTCAATACTTAGATGGATTTCTTGATGAAAGAATTACGGCTGTGAAAGTCGAAGATAAACCTGAAAAAAAAATTGAGAAAATTAGAAATACTATTCAAGAAAACATTAATGAATCAATATTATATTTTCCCACTTATAGAAGGATTGAAGAAGATTTAAAAAACTTAGGTTATGAAGGGTCGCGTCTTGGAGATAGTGATGGTAAACTAATTCAGTTTGGAATGAATGATGTTATAGCAAAATTTGGTGAAATTAAAACAACAATTAAGAATGCTACCTTAGAACTATTTTCAAAAGTAACTGGTGAAATGTTAACACAATTCGTGGAAGGAATAGAACCTACACAAGAGATGAGAGATAGCATCCAGCCAGAAACTTTAAACATAGTTTTAAGTCGAGTAGGAGACAATATATCTCAAACAGATAAAAAAAATATAGAACAGTTAGTCAACTCTGAGGATATAAAATTACAGAAATATGATCAATTAGTGTATTTTCTATCTAAGCTTGTAGGACTTTATGAACAACAAAAAGAAAAGGATAATTCCATTAAGCAGTTTACAGCAGTCTGTAACAAATACTTACACAAAAAGAAAATTATCTATGATGAAACAAGTGTAGAAATTTCGATAGTTCAAGAAAGAAATCATAAACCAATAGATATTAGAAATTTATCCTCTGGTGAAAAACAGATTATATCCTTATTTTCTAAAATTTATTTGGATTCAGATGATGAATACATAATTTTGTTTGATGAACCTGAGCTTTCTCTTTCCCTGGAATGGCAAAGATTATTACTTCCTGATATTTTGAAATCTGGTAAATGTAAACTTCTTTTAGCTGTCACACATTCACCATTCATTTTTGATAATGAATTAGATGTAAATGCAATAGATTTAGATGATTTTGTCACGGAAAAATAGATGTCAGTAGCTAAACTTAGAGATGCTCGGAATAGACCAGTAGTAGCATTTACCGAATTTACCCGACAATACAAACAAAATGAATCTGCTCTATACTGCTTCTTTGAAGGTGAAGATGATAAGAAGTATTATGGAATTAGAATCAGAAATATTGCCAGACCAATAAAATACTCTTACTTTAGTTGTGACGGAAAAGAAGGAGTTTTAGACATTCATCGAATTATTACTAATCGCAAAAGTTACTCTCAAGCTAGAGCAGCATACTTTATAGACAGAGATTTTGATGTATCAATAAAAAATACAGCAATAACCGGAATATATGAAACTCCTGGTTACTCAATAGAAAATTTCTATACATCTATTAATAGTTTTTGTGAAATTCTGAGAAGTGAATTTAAACTTGCTGAATCAGATATTGATTTTAATAACTGTAAAAACCTGTATATAAAACTCCAGAAAGAATTCCATGATGCAGTTGAACTTTTAAATATTTGGATAGCTTGTCAAAGAGAAAAAAGAGCAGATTTAAAGTTATCTGGCTTTGATCTCTCAAAGTTAGTACAGATAGATTTAGATAATATCACTAGCAACTACACAATTAATGAGCTACATACTCAATTTCCCAAAGCAATTACTGTTACTCAAGAAGAACTAGACTTAAAGCAAAATCATCTATGTATACAAGAACGTCAAAAAAGTTTTCGAGGTAAATTTGAAATTTACTTTTTATTCAAATTTATTCAAAAACTAATTGAAGAAGCAAATAAAGGAAATCCCAAGTATTTTACTAAAAAAATAAAAGTTACCTTAAATTTAAGGGAAACTACGCTAATTTCTGATTTGTCCCAATATGCTGACACCCCAGATTGTCTAGTAGGTTATTTGGAATCTTTTAGAACTTCTGTGAATTAAAATTATCATAACACTTTGCGCGAAACCTCCATCTATAGTATTTTATTATCTGTAAATAATAAACCACTCTTAGGAAAATCAACCATGCTATATCACCTAGATTTTCACGTTGAATACCCCGACGACATGACACAACAAGAACTTTTTACCATTTGGAGTGAAGAAGCAGACGCAGCACTGCAAGCAAAACAAGCTGGAATTGTTGTAGATTTGTGGAAATGTGTGGGAACTCGTCGAGTCATTGTTATTGTTGATGTTCCTGCACCTGACACCCTGGATCAAATTCTCTTAGATTTACCTATCATGAAAAAAATGGGTCAAAATGTGCAAGTAGAAGTAACTCCTTTAAGAAGATATGAAGACTTTGCCGCAGATGTAAAATCTCGGTTAGAGAAAAAAGAAAAATAAGAAAATTATGGGTGAGATGATAATAACAACTTTAGTATTTAATACTGGGAAAAATGAGGATATCTATCATCTCACCAACCGCTAAACCTGAGCCAGCAATAACTGTTAAAATCCAAAAAGAATATGTTTTACTAAATCCAGAAAAACGCATTTCTAAATCAGCTAACAACGTGGTTGCTAATGGGATAAGAAATATACTGAATAAAATTGACCAAATTGCTATTAAAGCGATGGATGCACTGAGAACCAAGACGACAACTAAAGTTTGAGAACCAAAAACTAAAAGATTTTCTAACCAAGAATTACTTTTTCTGACTATAGCTATAGCGATCGCCCCCACAAAAGCCCCCACTAACCAAGCAATTTGATGAGCAGCAAGATACCATCCTAGCAGATTGTAAGCCAGCCAAAGTAATGCCAATGCAGTTACAGGAATCCTCTGGAAAAATAGCAAGTTCATATTTCCCGATCCTATAATTATTTTAACATCAATTTAAATAGACAATTTTTGACATTATTCCTCTATCTCCAGAACTATTTTAACACTATGTCAATACGGCTGCATTAATTTGTAAATTTTATCAATTTCTTACCTTGGATATATATTCAGATATTTACAAGCAAACCCATCGACAGAGATAGCCAAGTTTTTATTTTGTTACACCTATAATTGAAATAAATAATCTAATTTTTCACAAATTGCTGAGAAAGCGTATTATATAGAGCAGGTAAATAATATGTATATTGAAGACATATTACAACATCAGGTAGATAAGGTAGCGTTAAATAAAACCTTTCATGGTTTAACACAAACCGAAAGTCAACCGGAATACGCGCAACAAGAAGGATTAAACATCTCCGATTTAGCAATAGCTTTAAGTCCACTCAGCTTTGTATTTATTTGGGCAATTTTTCTGTTTATTTTGCAAAAACTTCGTTCTCATGCAGACAATAAAATAGCTTTTAGTGTCAATGGATTACATCAAGTTCCCTGTAAAAACTGTAAATTTTTCTCAAATAACCATTATTTGAAGTGTGCGGTAAGACCTGATATAGTTCTCAAGGAAGAAGCTATCAATTGTTCTGAATATTGCCCCAAAAAAGGGAAATTTACACCAAAAAAACTATTTAGATAGGGTGAAAAGTATTTTCGTGGGGGTCGGCAAGAGGCAAGAGTGAAGAGGTTTTCAGTGTGATTTGCATTTTGTTACATATTTTTGTTTTTGGTTATACAAATGAGTCCCCAGTCCTTGATCCCCAGTTTTTTACCCTTCCATCTGTTTACCTGCTTGTAAAACATTTTGCAACATAGGTGCAAGTTCTTTATTTAACCGCCCTGACCGCACAAATTCAGCATAAGTATCTGCTTCAATTGCTAATAATTCTCCCCGGAATTGTTCAGCAGAAAATTCCCGTAGATGGGGATATTCAACTTGTAATTTATCAATGTCTCCTTGTAAATCATCAATTTCACCTTTAATCAAAGTTTCTTGATAACGGTAAAATTCTGGGTTAATTCCCGGACGTTTATCTGCTTGGAGATGTTGCAAAACCCGATTTAAAGCCACATTCCGAGCCACTAATTCTAAATATTGCTCACGTAAACCAGCATCACCTAACAAATTCAACTTTTCTAATAATGGTTTAATAGTTAAACCCTGTGCAAGTAAAGTGAATAATACAACACCAAAAACAGTAGCTATAATTTCGTTTCTTTCTGGTAAAATTGTCGGTACACTTAAAGCCAGAGCAATAGACACAGAACCCCGCAACCCACCCCACCAAAGTATAGTTTTTTCAGCTAAAGAAATTTCTGATTTAGTGATAGCAGTGCTAATTTGACTGAGAATGTAAAGAGCCAATGCTCGCATCACAATCATAGCTAGAATTGTCACAAAAATGATTTGGAGATTTTCGCCCAAACTAGCAAAGCGAATTTGATCACCAATCAATAAAAAGACAATGGAATTAACAAAAAAAGCGAGAAATTCCCAAAATTCAGAAACAATAATCCGAGTTCGGGGATTCATACCAATACGAGAACCAAAGTTACCTAAAATTAAGCCAGTGGTGACAACTCCAATTACTCCAGAACCGCCCAAATCTTCCACAATTAAATATGTACCATAGGCAGAAACTAAAGTTAAAGATTGTTCCACCATTGGTAAATCAAAACGTTGGGTAAGGTAGGAAATACCAAAACCAATTAAACTTCCCACAGCCACACCAATACCGACGACTGTACAAAATTCAATTAAAATTGGTTGCCAGCCTAATTCGGCTTTTCCCAAAGGTAAAGCTACCAAAAAAGCAAAAGCCACCACCGCCATACCATCATTAAATAAACTTTCTCCTTCCATGAGGGTAACAAGACGTTTACCTACTCCTAATTCCCGAAATAATGCAGTCACAGAAACAGGGTCAGTAGCAGATAAACTAGCACCAATAAGTAAAGCAGTAGTCAGGGAAAGTCCAGCCAGTTGGTTAAGCCCAATAGCTACGCCAAGAATAGAAATTACCACCCCGAATACTGCATATAAACAAATAGGGAGAAAATCTTTTTTTAATTCTTGCCAATGTAAATTCCAAGCAGCTTCAAATAACAGTGGTGGTAAGAAAATGAGCAAAATCAAACCAGGGGAAAGAGTCACCAGACGCACATCAGCGATCGCCAAACCTAACCCAACAATTACCAGTAGTAAGGTATAAGGTATTTGCCGAAACCAACTAAAGATTTGCGGTAGGGTTGCTACACCTAATGATACTGAAAGCACTAACAGAAACTGCTTGAGATTGGCTGCAATCAAATGCTCACCCATTTGTGATTCAATCATCATCAACAATATGGTAAAGTTTTGTACTCAGCTTAATTTAACAAGACTAATATTTTTGACACCTGACTGGGGACTGGTGACTGGGGAAGAAAATTTTAGATTTTAGATTTTAGATTTTAGATTTTAGATTTTAGATTTTAGATTTTAGATTTTAGATTTTACAGCAGATTTCATTATTATGAGGTACAAATCATAATTATGAAACTCTTGTGGGGTGGGCATACTTCGACATAGTTCGACTGCGCTCACTAACCGCTCAGTACAAGTCTTGCCCGCCAATCGTGTACCTCATTACAAAGGAAAGTGCTGTAGATTGGAGTTAACAAAAACAATCCAAAATCCAAAATCCAAAATCCAAAATAAATAACTCCTGCCTCCTGACTACAGACTCTTGTTATATTTTGCTATTAACTCCTTGACTTGAGCGGCCACAAGTGGATGGGGATCTGTTTGCAAATGGGGAAGAATTTCTTGCAGCACTCGCTGGGAAACCACACTCAAGTATGAAATCACTGCTTCTCTGACAAAACCTGTAGGATGGCGCAAATTTGTCAAAATTTCCGTCGTTTTCAGTCGCACATAAGCAGCTTGCGCAAAATGAAAACAGCAAGCTAAACACCAGTCAGAGAGCAAATTTCCCTGGTTGATAAGTTTACGGACACGCTCATTGATGGACAGATTTTCATTTTGCCAAAATCCCCCATCGACAAGATACTTGAGTTTTTCTGCTTCTGGTCTTCGATCTAAAATATTCAGCAATAGAGACTTACAAGGTAAATTTACAGTGTGGTCTAAAATTTCCAATCCCCTTGCTAAATTTACCAATGATTGAGATTGGAGATTAAAAGCTGCGGCCTGCATCTTTTCTGCCGGATAAAGCAGTTTTAATAATAATAATAATCTGTCTCTGACATCTAACTCTAATTCTATAAGTGAGCGTTGTAGCAATTGGGCAATAGTGACAAGCCTTTCATTACTATGAAAATTTTCTAAAGACTCCAGATTTTGGAAGTTTATATAGGCTGCATAAATCTCACCCAGAAATTCTAATTCTTGCTCAATTAACGCTTCTACTAGACTTTCAGAGAATTTATCTATAACATTGCTCTTGTCTGGCTGTTGGTAAATTTTCAGCAAGCAGCGGAGAATATGTTCCCTGCTAATACCCCTGGATGTTTCCAAGTTTAGCCATAAAGTTTCTATTGCTTCTACTGTACCGATTTGAGCAATGGTACGCCAAGCGTGCATTTTCACTACTTCGGGTTTATAAACATTCGTAGCCAGTTTTAATAACATGGGTATGGCTTCATTTTCCATACTCACTAAACATTGCATAGCTGTTGTGCGAGTGGATTTATAGTATAGTGCGGCTAAGAGTGTGGGATAGTATTCTTCCATGCGAGTTGCGGTAATCATTTCTAAAACCGCACAGCGTACTCGTAATGATTCATCCTGCAATAAGTTGGGAATATGAACCCGCAAAGCCTGTAAATAAACCACTTCTCTGAGCGCCCTGACTCCGTTGATCCTTTCTCGTTCTTGTTTATGGGTGAGCATTCGTCGTAGAGTTTTCGTAGCTGCGGCCTGTTGCATCGGTGTACCTTGACGCAATAACAAGGCTGCTGCTGTGGCACGGATCAGTGAATGGTTTGGTGGTTCTATGTATGGTTCTAAGAGACTTAAATTCAGATTCTCTTCTGCTAACCAAACATAACGCATAGCCAAAGCAAAGACTTCTGGATCTAGGGTGGCTTGAGGCTGATCCAATAAGCGGCGAACTTCCGGCACGTACAGGGGCTTTGCTCCACCCAGCAACATGATTTCTAGGCTGGACTTTTGTAAATCTGAAGGTAATTTCACCAGCAATGGCGCTAAAACTTGTCCAGCACCGGGGAGATCGATTTGGGCTAAAACTTCTAAACAAGAGTGTTTATCAGTGCTACTGCCTGTTTCTACCAATGCTTTGATGATTCCCTGTTTGAAGGCGCGTATACTAACAGTATTTGTACTTAATCCTACCCGTTCGGCACTTAAAACTAATACATCAATGTAGCGCGATCGCAATTCCCACACAACTTTTAAACAGGTAGCTGCCACTATGACGGTTTCACCGATTAATACCCATTTTTTTAGTCCTTGAGGTACAAATTGATCAATGATGTATACACTGCCAAAAATGGCTAACCCTGTTAAACCAGAGGCGATCGCTTCGGCTGTACCACTGGATAATGCCTGCATCCGGCTACGAATCCGTTCGGGAATAGGTTGATAAAGTGCTGGACCACTACTAATAACAAAGGTATAGCGTAGCAGTTCATCACAGAATTTGAGACTGATTAAACCCCAGAAAAATCCAGGCTCTTCGATAGCTGGAAATAAGCCCAAAAATGAAATGGCCCCTGGTAATAAAAAGCCTACAGTCAGTGGTAAAAGTGCTGCTGTGAAAAACACCCCTAATTTTTCAATCAAGCGGCTGGAAATAAACCACTGAGTAGTTAATTCACACATTCCCACCAGCCCACCAAACACACCTAAGAAGCTGGCCAGTTGTTGTTCGCCTAAACTAGAATTGAGTTCCCGCAAATACTGAAAATCTATTAACAAGCCGATGGCTTGCAACAGGGCAAAAAAGGCGAATAATTGCCAAACATAGCGTTTTAGAGGTGTTTCTAGGCGGCGATGTCGGGAAGCTTGTTCTGCGGTAATTTCCCGTTGTGGTGTATAAGGGAATGCTGAAGGATATTTATAAGTTAAATAAAATAAAATTCCTGAGCCTAATAAGATGACAATACAAGCAATGAGAATGACTTGATTCAGGTTGGCGAATCGCAGTAAAATCGGCAAACTAAACCCACTAATCACATCGGCTACTAATATGCCACTACTGACTAATGGGTAAGTGCGTTTAATTTCCCGAATGTTAAATAATTGATTGGCAACAATTGAGGTGTTGAGGTCATTAACTACATAACAAGCATCTACCCACAACCGGAGCAGGAAAACAATAATTACTGCAAATAAGGGATTATTGACACCACCATACAAGAATACTAATAAAAATAATGGCATCACCATCCCCGGTGCGATCGCCACTATTACCGCACGCAAGGGAAAAACTTTTTGTAACCAAGAATATAAAACTACCAGTACAGCACCAGTAACTGCACTAGCAATATAAATCCAGGGTAGTTGTCCTGCACCATATTTATCCAAAAACAGTGCGACAGTGCTATCCTCTGCCCACCGCAATCCTACAGATACAATGGTGTAGAAGGCAAACATTGTCCAAGTGCGTTCTAACTCCTCTGGTCGGAGATTGACCCACTTCAGCAATCTTGCTAGAAAGCCTCTATCGCTTGTCAACCAGTGATTTTTTAATTCCATGCAGTTTTTTCTGGGGTGAGAAATAGGTAATCACAATGCAACAGCTAAGTATTTAGGATAACAGTAACAGCAGTTACTAAATAGCAAAAGTCCTGAACAACTGAGTATTATTTTTCCCACTCAGCAGCCAGGACTATCATTTTGAAATAAATTTACAGTTTAGTGATTGGTGATTGGTGATTGGTGATTGGTGATTGGTGATTGGGTTATTAACTTTCCCTGCTTCCCCTACACCCTTACACCCTTACACCCTCTAGCTTTTTACTTTTTGGGTGAGATCAGCATCATCATATTTCGCCCTTCTTTCTTTGGCGCTTGCTGTACTTCACCAAACGGTTCTAAATCTGTAGCCATCCGTTTTAGCAAATCCTCTGCTAAATCACTGTGTTGGATTTCTCGACCCCGGAACATCACAGTAGCTTTGACTTTATCACCATCTTTGAGGAAGCGTTCAGCTTGCTTGACGCGCACATTATAGTCGTGTTCTTCAATCTTATAGCGCATCTTTACTTCCTTCACGTCAGCCGTGTGCTGCTTCTTCCGGGCTTCCCGCGCCTTTTTCTCCTGCTCAAACTTATATTTCCCGTAGTCCATGATTCTACATACCGGCGGGTCGGCTTTGTCACTGAGTAGCACTAGGTCTAGTTCTTTTTCTTCTGCTAACTTTAGTGCTTCATGGGGCGGCATAATTCCTAATTGGCCGCCATCAGTGTCAATGACTCGAATTTTCGGGAAGCGAATGCGTTCGTTAATTTGGGGCAGATCGCGAGTTCTTTTTTTCTCAATCACAGGCATTATGATTTTTGGGAGCTTTTTTAGTTAAGGATTTGGCTTGGCTTTGGTTTACTTAGTTTTGTTTGCTATGCCAATAAAGGCAAAATACGTAAATGACTCATAATGGAAAAATGAGTGCATATCTTTAGGTTAGCTAATTCAAACAACATTTAGTTAATCTGTTGTATTTGTTATTCTACTAACTTTGTTCAGATTTCCTACAATAGTTAATTTAAATTACAGTTTTCCAGGAAAGAGTTTGTGACTACTACGTTATCTTGGCAGCAGCGGCTAGGTAATCAAAGAGATTGGCTGTGGAGAGGTTGGCAAATTCGCTATACCTACATCCGGCCTACTTACAATTACCAAAATACCACACCTTTAATTTTACTACATGGTTTTGGTGCTTCCATTGGTCATTGGCGACATAATTTAGAAGTTTTAGGTACACATCATACAGTTTATGCCTTAGATATGCTGGGTTTTGGTGCTTCTGAAAAAGCTCCGGCTAATTACAGTGTCAAACTTTGGGTAGAACAAGTTTATGACTTTTGGCAGGCATTTATCCGCCAACCAGTTATCTTAATAGGTAATTCTGTGGGTTCTTTAATCAGCTTAGTTGCGGCTGATATCCATCCTGATATGGTTGCGGGTATAGTAATGATGAGTTTACCTGATCCCACTTTGGAATTAGAAGCCCTCCCTACTTTTTTACATCCAGTTGTGGAAGGACTTAAAAGTGTTATTGCTTCGCCTTTACTGCTGAAACCACTCTTTAAGGTAGTCAGAAAACCAGAAGTATTAAAACGCTGGGCTGGTCTTGCCTATACCAACCCAGAAGCAATTACGGATGAACTTATAGATATTTTAGCAGGACCTCCACAGGACAGAGGCTCTACCCGTGCTTTTATTGCTTTGTTTAAATCTTCTATAGATTCAGAATTTAGTCCTAGTGTCAAGAAAATTTTACCAAACTTAACAATTCCTATGTTATTAATTTGGGGGAGTAAAGATAAATTTGTTCCCCCAAACTTGGCCAGTGAGTTTGCTAAATACAATGAAAAATTAGAAGTTTTGTATTTAGAAAATGTGGGACACTGTCCCCATGATGAAGCACCGGAAAAGGTGAATGAGGTAATTTTAAATTGGATTAGGGAATGGGGAATAGGAAATGGGTAATTGGTAATACAATTTTGGATTTTGGATTTTGGATTTTGGATTATTTTTGTCAAATCCAATCTAAAATCTAACATCTAAAATCTAAAATTTTCTTCCCCAGTCACCAATCACCAATCACCCAACTTTAACTTGCTCAGTGGTTACGTCAGTAGTACCATTGACAGAACGAGCTACAGAAACCATTTTGTTGAGAATTTGCTGACTGGGAACTTCACCTTTTAATACTACGGTGCTACTTAGTTGAGCTACCCAGAGGCGATCGCAATTTGCAAGTTCTGAATCTTGATCAAAGGCTAATGCGACTCTTTTAGCTAAACCACTTTGATCATATTCGCCATTTAATCCTATACGTTCTGGAGGGATTTTGTCAGCTGTAGCTGCTGGTTGTGGAGTTGGGTTTACTTTTGCGTTTTCTGGTTTTTCCATTCCAAACAGTCTTTTTAACCAACTCATAAACGGTTATCTCCTAGTTATTTTATGGTTTCTCAAATATCAGTATAAAGGGTTATAAACCAAGTAACATCTATCTCTGCTAGGATTTTCAGTAGTTTTAATCTTCCAGTCTCAGACTGGGAATGCTGTTTTTGAGTCTCTAACTCTGATTTATAGGATGTCACAGGCGTATTAAAATAAAAGCTTAGACCCAAAATTTGATTTTGTAGTCGGTCTAAAGCAGCCGTGAGTTATGGCTGATGTTAAATTTATACTCTTTATACTCCCTAGCCTGTGTTGGCGAAGATGAAACATACTCTTTCTGTACTTGTTGAAGATGAAGCGGGGGTTTTGTCCCGTATTTCTAGTTTATTTGCGCGTCGTGGCTTTAATATAGAAAGCCTTGCTGTTGGTCCTGCTGAACAGGGTGGAGTTTCCCGAATTACGATGGTTGTACCTGGTGACGATCGCGTAATTGAACAACTCACAAAGCAATTATATAAGTTGGTTAATGTCCTCAAGGTACAGGATATTACTGAGACACCTTGTGTTGAAAGGGAATTGATGCTGTTAAAGGTGAATGCTACGAGTAGCAACCGTTCTGAGGTGGTGGAACTGGCTCAGATTTTCCGTGCTAGGGTTGTGGATGTAGCGGAAGATTCTCTGACTTTGGAAGTGGTTGGTGATCCGGGTAAGATGGTGGCGATCGTCCAAGTGTTGCAAAAGTTTGGTTTAAGGGAAATTGCCCGCACGGGTAAGATTTCTTTGACTCGTGAATCTGGTGTTAATACTGAGTTGCTGAAGTCTTTGGAAGCAAAGGTTTAGTATTCAGTTATCAGTTATCAGTTATCAGCAGTCAGTTATCACGCGCCATCCTAAAAAAAGGCGATCGCCCATCCATATCATAATATTTAACTACAATAGAGGCGATCGAGTCTTTAACCCCTATTCCCAGTTTTATGACTCTTGCGAAACCTGCTGACATAGATATTACCCATCTTCCCGACCACACCGAGTTACCAGAGTCGGATGGAACATTTGTGAAGAATTTTCAAGAACATCCCCAAAGCATCTTACTAACAGACTCCATCAATAGCACCTTGCAAAAAATACATCCTGATGGACAATATGCGATCGGTCAAGACTGCGGTATTTATTGGCGTTTAACCGAACCACTGGAAAAAGGCGCGGAAGCACCAGATTGGTTTTATGTAGCCAATGTACCACCAATATTAAACGGTAAATTCCGCCGTTCCTACGTATTGTGGCAGGAATATATAGCACCTTTGATAGTTTTGGAGTTTGTGTCTGGGGATGGTGCAGAAGAAAGGGATAAAACACCGTTTAACGGTAAGTTCTGGGTATATGAACAAGCAATTAGAGTACCGTTTTATGGTATTTATGAAGTGCAGAAAGCTAGTGTGGAAGTGTATTATTTAGTGAATGGACGTTATGAATTATTACCAGCTAATGAAAGGGGGCATTATCCAATTTTACCATTAGGTGTAGAGTTGGGAATTTGGGAAGGACAGTATAATAATATGCAAGCTCCCTGGTTACGTTGGTGGGATTTACAGGGGAATTTATTGTTACATAGTGAGGAGAAATGTGTACAGTTAACTACGGAAACCCAGCAGTTAACGTCTCAGTTGGAACAGGAACAGCAAAAAGCTGCACGTTTAGCGGAACGGTTGCGGGAGTTGGGGGTTAACCCGGATGAGGTTTGAATATACCTCACGCAATCTCCGTCAGGAGATCCCGCAGGGTAGACGCAAAGACGCAAAGACGCAATTTTTTAAATCCCCGATTTCTTTGAGAAGTTGGGGATCTATGTCATATTATTCATCATTTTGCATTTGGCTTTCTGTAATTTTATTGTTATTAGATTTTAGTGGTTTGGGAATATAATTCTAGTTGCTGCATATCTGGTAAATTCAAATTAGGTTCTTCACTGTCAAATAGATGAGGGTCAACTGAAATAAAATCTTTTAAGACATTAACAGGTAATAATTCTGTGAATCCTAAAATATCTACAGAATAACCATCTCTGATCAAAATAGTAATAATTTCTTGCTGTTCTTGATGATTTTTGATTAAAGTTGCTTCTAAATCTAGAATTTGTCCATTTTCTTGAAAGATTTGTAAAAATTCGTGAGCAGGAATTATGGTATTTTGTTGGTTATTAAGAGTGTGGGTTAAAAAATTGCTTAATAATCCTGTTGCATCTATTTCAGTAATCTTCCATTGTGATTGAGGATAGGTTTTAGCCAAATAATCAACTATTAAGAAAATGCGATTTTCTATTTTTTCTTCTGGTTTAATAACTAGAGTAAGTGCAGATTTTTCTGGTTTATTCATAGAGGTTTTGGTTGTTTACTACGAGTGGGAGTACCACCTGTTATATTAGCAAGCCAAAGATGTTGATGAGGGGGTGATAAATGATCAGGACGGGGTGTACCATTAGGATATGTAGGACTGGTAAAGTCAATGTCTCGCACTGGTTGACCATTAGTATCAAATTCTCTAGCTTGATAAACTCTTTGATGGTATTGATCCCATCTTAATCTAGAATGCCCTCCTTGAGCTAAAGGATCGGCTATGGGTTCACCAAATCTTGGAGGTCTTTGACTTTGATAAACTGGTGTTCCATCCGCATATCGGGAGTGGATTTTTTCTGACACTAATGAGAGACTCCTGAAGGTAATTGATATTATTAATATTTAATATTTTGACCTAATTTGAATCAATCATACATAAAATATTGGCTACCAGCTATATCCTTAGAAGCTGGGCATTTTGTGGTTTGTTAAGTTTACGTAATTTTTCTTAATTTATCTTTATTGATAGAAATATAAATGTAACACAATTTAAGTAGATTTTACATCCCACATTCCGCACCCTCAACTGTCACAAGGTAAAAAAGCCATTAAAGTAGTACATATTAACTAAAGATAATTCAAAGATTAAGAGGGTTAATGAGAATGAGTAGCATTAAAAGGGAGATGGTGTGAGAAAGTGAAGCTTGGTAACAAAAACAAACGAAAAAAATGAATTGATAACCAAATAAGAAATAATGGATAACAACAGAATAGTAGAGGAAACTGTTGTGAAATTAAAACCTCAAGAAATAGAAATTCAGAACATAGACCATTTAGGGATAGTAGCAGGAATAATAGA
>NZ_JADEXH010000052.1:0-32345 GCF_015207205.1 Sphaerospermopsis sp. LEGE 08334
CCCTGCTTCCCCTGCTTCCCCTGCCTCCCCTGCCTCCTGACTCCTAACTCCTGACTCCTGCTGTATGTTTTTTCAACGATTTAATCAAAGTACAATTAGAACTCGTCTAACAACATGGTACATACTGCTTTTGGGCTGTACGCTAGTAGTTTTCGATACCTATTTATATATTCAATTAAAACATAGTTTACTTGGTCAATTAGACACAGCTTTGCAGGTTGCAGCTTCGGAAACTTTTACTGAAGTTATTCAGGTGGATGGTCATCCTACTTTGAAGATCAAACAACAGTCTGAAACTATTACCCGTAAGTTAACTAATGCTGGTTTTTCCGTGCGTTTGGTTTCTCCCCAAGGAGAAATATGGGATGGTATCGGTAGTTACAAAACCATACCACCGATGATGCCTGTAAAAATGGGTTATACCAGTGTTACCGAATACGGCAAGATTTGGCGAGTTTATACTCAACCATTATCTTTATCTTCAACCGCTGGTTGGTTACAAGTTGCCCAATCTCTAGATCCTATTTCTGAAGCTTCAGAACATCTGCTGACTTTGATGCTTTTGAGTTTTCCTTTAATTCTTTTAATTGCAGCTTGTGGAGGTTTATTTTTAGCGGATCAAGCGTTACGTCCTATTGATCGCATTATTCGCACCGCCCAAGCAATAGGACCTAATGATTTTACCCAGCGCATCGGTGATCAAGGTTCAACAGATGAAGTGGGAAGATTAGCTGTCACCTTGGATGGGATGTTAGATCGCTTGCAGGCTGCATTTGAGCATGAACGCAGATTTACAGCCGATGCTTCTCATGAGTTACGCACACCTTTAACAGTGATTAAAGGCAGACTGGGTGTAACTTTAAGTAGAGAGCGTACACCAGAAGAATATCATCATACCTTACAAGAATTACAACGGGAAGTTGATCGTTTGATTCGTCTTGCTAATGGTTTGCTTTTTCTCACTCGTTTGGATCAAAGTGAATCTGAATATCAATGGACTTTGACTCATGTTGATTTAAGCGAGTTACTAGAAGTTCTCATCGAGCAAATTCAGCTTTTAGCAGCAGATAAAAATATTACCATCTGTGCAAGTATAAAACCCTTCCTTTACATTACTGGCAATTCTGATCACTTAACCAGTTTGTTTTTAAATTTACTAGATAATGCCATTAAGTACACATCCCCCGAAGGTAAAATTAGTGTAGAAACATATCGTGAAAGTGAATATGTGAAAGTAACTATCACTAATACGGGTAAAGTAATTGCAGCGGAACATTTACCCCATTTATTTGAGCGTTTTTATCGTGCAGAAAGCGATCGCTCACGGTATACAGGTGGCTCAGGATTAGGTTTGGCGATCGCCCATGAAATTGTTCGCTTACACGGTGGTAAAATTTATGTCACCAGCAACCCCCATCAATTCACCACATTCACTGTAGAATTACCATTTTGATACTGCCTAACTAATTCTAAGAAAATTCTTAATTTCTTCTCATGCTTTTCTTAAAATTTGTGGACTAATTTAGAGGGTAGTTCATAAAGTTTTCTAATGCTGAGGAAAGAAAAAATCAATGGATGGCAGTTTAATTCTATTTAACATTCTCAATCCCCCTGTGTTGTTCTTCTTTTTGGGAATGCTGGCGGTTTTTCTAAAATCAGATTTAGAAATTCCCCAACCCTTACCAAAATTATTTTCACTGTATTTACTGTTATCCATTGGTTTTAAAGGCGGACATGAACTAGCAGAAAGTGGCATTAACTCGCAAATAGCAATGACGCTGATAGTTGCTATTGTCATGGCTTCTATTGTACCAGTATACACATTTTTTATTCTCAGACTCAAACTTGATCATTACAATGCGGCTGCTATCGCTGCTACCTACGGTTCTATTAGTGCAGTCACCTTTATTACCGCTAGTTCTTTCCTAGAAAAACTGCACATTCCCTATGGTGGACACATGGTAGCAGCATTAGCTTTAATGGAATCTCCAGCTATTATTATCGGCTTAATTCTGGTGAGAGCATTTGCACCCAAGACAGAAGGTGAAGAAGGATTTTCTTGGGTAAAAGTGATGCACGAAGCTTTTTTAAATGGCTCAGTATTTTTGTTAGTTGGTAGTTTGTTAGTTGGACTATTAACAGGAGAAAAAGGTTGGGAAAAATTACAACCATTTACTCAAGGAATTTTCTACGGTGCGCTGACTTTCTTTTTACTTGATATGGGATTAGTAGCAGCCAGAAGAATTAAAGATTTAAGTAAAACAGGTTCTTTCTTAATTGGTTTTTCTGTTTTCATTCCTGTTGTCAATGCTATCTTAGGAATTTTGATTGCAAAAGTCTTGGGAATGGGAGAAGGAAACGGACTTTTATTTGCGGTTTTATGTGCCAGTGCTTCTTATATTGCCGTACCAGCAGCAATGAGATTAACTGTTCCCGAATCTAATCCTAGTCTTTATGTTTCTATGGCTTTAGCTTTAACATTTCCCTTTAATATTATTGTGGGAATTCCTCTTTACTTACAAATTTTAAAACTTGTTGGTGTATAGATCATTAGTCTTTTGACCATAGATTTACAAACATGAAATTACAAACATGAGAAATTGCTGTTTTCTGTCCAATAGGTATTAGTCTAGGTGTTATTTATGGAACTCGTTAACCGAGTAGAAATCATTGTTAGCTCCCTGGAACAAAGAGAAGTAATAGATATCCTTAATTCTGTGAGAGTTCCTGGATATACATTAATAGAAAATTCTTCTGGTAAAGGGGATAGGGGTATTTGTTATAACGATTTGGGGCGAGAATTTAGCAATAGTTATATTTCTACTATTTGCACTAATCAAACACAATTTGAATACCTGTTAAGAGATATTTTACCAATCCTCAAAACCATCGGTGGTATTTGTTTAATTACCGCAAGTAATTCTCAGATATCAGATGACTTTTCTCCCAGTCTAACAAGTCTAAATTTATCAATCCCTATTATGCAAGAAGTCCAAAAAGTAGAGATTGTTATTGATACATCTCACATTGAAGATGCTCTGAACATTTTAGAAAGTGTCTTCGTTTCGGGATATACAATTATTAAAGATACGTCTGGTAAAGGTGATCGAGGTTTAGCATCTTCCGATATTGACTATGGATTTAGTAATAGTTATATTATGACAGTCTGTACCAATCAAAAACAATTAGATAACCTAGTGGACAAAATCACACCGCTGCTGAAAAAAATCGGAGGTGTGTGTTTAGTGACTGATGCAAAATGGGTTAATCACTAAATAATTAAGGAGTCAGGAGTCAGGAGTCAGGGCTAAAGTCCTGATTTGGATGACTAAAGTCATCACTACCAGCAACTACCAAAGAAAGAATAAAGGAAAAAAACAGCCAAAAAGCAAGACAACAAAGGTAAAATCATAATTCTATGAATTCTACAATGCCAATGAAAAGAATTATCAAAGGACTGAACGAATTTCAAACTAACTATTTCACAATTCATCAGGAAATGTTCCGCCAATTATCTCAAGGACAAACTCCTGAAATTCTATTTATTACTTGTTCTGATTCCCGCATTGATCCGAATTTATTAACACAAACCAAACCGGGAGAATTGTTTATTATCAGGAATTTGGGTAATATTATTCCCACACATGGAAGTCCTAATAGTAGCGAAGGTGCGGGGATTGAATATGCTGTTGCTGCTTTAAATATTAAGCATATTATTGTTTGTGGTCATTCTCACTGCGGCAGCATGAAGGGACTACTACAATTAAATAATTTATCTGATGAAATGCCTTTAGTTTATGATTGGTTAAAACGTAATGCTGAATCTACCCGTCGTCTGTTACGCGAAAACTATCAAAATTATGATGGGGAAACATTGCTAAAAATAGCTGTAGAAGAAAATGTTTTAACTCAAATTGAAAATTTAGAAACTTATCCTGTAATTCGTTCTAAATTACATGGTGGTAAAATCTCTCTCCATGCGTGGGTTTATGAAATAGAAACAGGACAAATTTTTGCTTACAATGCTAATGATAGTAAGTTTGTTCCTTTAAGTTCTGACGCTTTTCCTGTTCCTGATCCTTTAGCTTGTTTAAAAGCAGGTTAATTGAGACAATATTTATTTAATATTTATTTTTTGATGAGGTAGAAAAATTAAAGTTGATAAATACATAAACTTTGGATTTAAAAAATCAATTTTTATCAATTAATTCAAAGTTTATCTACCTCATTTTTTGATTTTTTTAGTAACGTAAGTTGCTAGTTAGGGAAAATGTCAGAATCAGGATAACCAGGATTTAAGAATTAACAGGATAATAACAGAATTTTAATTAGCAATTACCCATTACCAGCCTTAACAAATAACTAGCAACTTGAGTTAGTAAACATTTAGCCATCTACCATCAAAATGAAAAATTACGTACATTCAGATTTTTCAGATAAAATAGCTGAAGAAAATAATCACCTAAATATAGGGAGTCAATGGTTTTTCCGCACACCAGAAAGAGCATTAGAACAAGCATATAAAATGGCTTTAAAAATTAAAGATATTGAATTAGAACATTTTGCAGGGGATAAAGTATCTAGTCAGTCAGGTGATTACAGTCAAAATGTTTTAGATTGTTTTCAGACAGATGTGGAAAAATATTTAAAGATTATTAAAATCCGAGTTGTAGAATTTAAAGTGAGTCGTTTTTTTATCAAAAACTCTAATTACGCTTTTTTGGATAAACTGAAATTAATTGATGAAGTTCTCTCCAGATACAATAATGAGGATCTAGAATTATCTAATTCTAATGTTGTAGATTATTCTCAAAACCCAACTATTGCCAAGTTAGAATCTCACCAACAAACACCAAAAAATTCATCTCAACTAACATCAAAACTCAGTTTAGAAAATATTGAACCAGTCACCAAAAAAACTGGTATTTTTCCCAGATCAATTGGTAGAACATTTCGCAAAATTACCAATGATATGAGTCCAAGTTCTGAACAGGAGGTATTGCGGAATTTTCAAGCATCGAGAAAAATTACCAAACGAGCTATTAACTGTTTGTTGTTATTAATTCTCATTCCCTTGTTAACTCAAGAATTGTCTAAAAAGTTTTTCATACTTCCTGCTGTAGAAAATTTTCGCAGTGTTGAAAGTACACCTATTTTTCTGAACTGGGAAATGAAAGAGGAAGCACTAAAAGAATTGCAGTCTTTTGAGGAAGAATTAAAATTTGACAATTTATTGAAACATTCTCCTCAAATTTCTGCGGAAGCTATGGAAGAAAAAATTTCACTCAAAGCAGAAGAATTAGCAGAAGAATTTAAACATAAAAGTAATAGTGCAGTGGCAAATTTTTTTGCTGATTTATTAGGTTTATTTGCTTTTGCCGTTGTGGTAGTCACCAATAAAAAAGGGGTGATAGCTATTAAAAATCTGTTGAATGAAATTATTTATGGTTTAAGTGATAGTGCCAAAGCATTTATCATTATTTTATTCACAGATATTTTTGTAGGTTTCCATTCTCCTCACGGTTGGGAAGTGATTTTAGAAAGTATTGCTAGTCATTTGGGTATTGCCGCAGATAGAAATGCTATTTTCCTATTTATTGCTACATTCCCAGTAATTCTAGATACTATATTCAAGTATTGGGTTTTCCGTTATCTGAACCAAATTTCACCTTCAGCAGTAGCAACACTGAAAAATATGAATGAATAGGTAATTAATTGATAATTGATAATTGACAATTGACAATTGTTTCATTTAAGGTTTAAAACCTCCCCTTTAAAGGGGAAAAAAATTTCCCTTGGGTTGCGTTATCTCGTAACCGAAATTACAATATCAATTATTTTGTAACCTGAACCGAGTAGTATTGACTGATTACTGATAACTGAAAAATGACAAATTTACAAGAGCGCGGACATCTTTTAACAGAACAAGTAAATCCTAATAGTCTGAATTTAGACCAACTAAATTCTTTGGAATTGGTAGAATTATTTAATACTGAAGACCAAAAAGCTGTAGCTGCTGTTGCCGGTGCAAAGGTTCAGTTAGCCGCAGCTATTGAAAAGACGGCAGAACGTTTGCATCAAGGTGGACGTTTATTTTACATCGGTGCAGGAACAAGTGGACGGTTAGGGGTGTTAGATGCGGCTGAATGTCCACCTACTTTTTGCACTCCTCCAGAGTTGGTACAGGGTATTATTGCTGGTGGTGCGGGGGCGTTGTTACGCAGTTCTGAGGGTTTAGAAGATTTAGCGGAAGACGGGGAAAGTGCGATCGCCCAACATAAAATTAATCAACTGGATGTAGTCGTCGGGATCACCGCTGGGGGAACTACTCCCTATGTTCAAGGTGCATTAAAAGCAGCACGTCAAAGGGGAGCTTTAACGGTTTTTATCGCCTGTGTTCCCGCCGAACAAGTTCCTTTTGATGCAGATATTGATATTCGCTTGTTAACCGGACCGGAAATATTAGCCGGTTCGACTCGTTTGAAAGCTGGGACTGCAACTAAACTGGCCTTAAATATTCTTTCTACCAGCGTGATGGTGAAATTAGGGAAAGTTTACGGTAATAGAATGGTGGATGTTGCGGTAACAAATCAAAAATTACGCGATCGCGCTTTAAGAATTTTACAAGATTTAACTGGTTTAAGTCGAGAAGCCGCAGGTTTCTTATTAGAACGCAGTGGAAAATGGGTGAAGTTGGCTTTATTAATGCACTGGACAGGTTTAGATAAAACCGCAGGTGAGGAACTTTTAGCAGCGCATAAAGGTAATTTGCGTGTGGCGGTGGATAGTTATAAACAGGAGAAATAATAGATTTCCCTAAGACTCATTTTAAACCCGCCTGGGAATGATAGCGAAGCGTGGCGTAAGCCATATTCCCAGTCTAATAGCAAAAGTCATCTAAAGATGACTAAAATCAACCGCAAATCTTTTAGTAAACTTTAGTTTACTTTGGCTATTAGCCCGGAAATTCATTTCTGGGCGGGTGTGAAAGCCTACAAATCAGCTATTTTTAGCTCTATTCAAAGCCTCACAAACATCCTGGAAATCCTCAAATCCTGGAAATCATGATTCTGACAAAAACCTCAATAAATCAAGGTTTTAATGTTTCAATCTTCTGGGCAAAATATGTCTCTTGATGTTTCAGTTGTCGCGCTATTTCTAATCCCTTTTCAAACGCTGCTAATGCTTTTCCCTCTTCTTTCTTTTCTAAATACATTTCTCCCATTTGATCATAAGTTTGCATCAAACCATAAAAATTGGTTGCTAATGTTTCAGTTTCTAACAAAATTCTACTAGCTTGCAAAGCTTCATTAATTTGATTTTGGGAACGATACAACCTAATTAACTTCTGCAAAGCTTCACTCGCCGCCACATACTGTTCTAATTTCCAAGCAGTAACATAAGCTTCTTGATAATTATTAAAAGCTTCTTGCAGAAAATTGGGATTTTCTCTGATCAAAGATTGATAATTTTCTGCTATTTTGATTTTTAAAGCCGGCACTTGAGTAAGATTCTTATTTCTATTATAAATTGCCGCTAACTTATTCAAAACATTGATCGCTTGTCGGGGTTGTTTACCCTGTTCATAAATATAAGCTAGTTGTTGCAAATATGCTAATTCATTGTTCCTATCACCTCTGTTAGTAGCAAAATTTAGCAATTCTTCGTAAGTTTTAGCAGCTTGAGAATAATCAAACCAACTTAAATGTAATTCCCCAAGAGTATTTAAAGTTGCTAATTCAGTATTAACATCTTTTTGTAGTCTCACCAATGTTAAAATCTGCTCGTAAGCACCTACAGCTAATTTGGGAATACGCACATTTTGGTAAGCTTCACCAAGCGATCGCCATAATTGCAAATCTGTACTTTTCTCCTTTAACATCTGTTTTTCAATCTCTTGCAACCGCTGGGTAATATACATTACCTGTTCACGCTCATTTTCCTGCCACGCGATCGCCCCCACCCTTGATAAAGCTTGCACCTGGGCTAAAGAACCTAAAAAGCGCCGCATTCGTAATTCTCTATTCCAAATATCAAAAGCAGCGGTTTTATCTCCCCTTTGAAAAGTCGTTGTCGCTTCTTGGTTTAACTCATCCAGTGCAGTTTCCAACTGTTGCAATTCCTCAGTAGTTAACGGTTGTTTTTTCCATGAACTCCTCACCAGAGGATCAGGTGTAGTCATTTCCAAAGGACTCGGAGGAAACCACCTCATTTGTTCTGGTTTTTTATTTTGTGCCAGTGTGACAAAACTGCACAGATGCCAGACAATAATAGTAGTCACTATACAACTCAAGCGTCTTACCATAAACAACTCACTTTTTTCCTGTCCTGTTAAAAATAGTCTAGAAAATTTACCCGTCAAATCTTGTATTAGCATCTTCTTGCTAACATCCCAGTTAACATCCTAGACTGTAACCCTGATTATGGCGTAAGATTACTGGTAATTGCTAATTTGACTCCTGACTCCTGACTCCTAACTCCTCCTCTATGTTTCTTAGTCATTAAATTTTAGATTTTGGATTTTAGATTTTGGATTTTAGATTTTAGATTAATTCACAACATAAATCCCTATTCCCTATTCCCTATTCCCTATTCCCTATTCCCTATGAGTAAAATAATTCCTGCCATCCGAGTTAAAAATTTTAGCTTTTATTACGGACATCAAAAAATCATTGAAGATGTCTCAATGGATATTCCCCAAAATAAAATTACCGCGATTATGGGACCTAGCGGTTGTGGTAAGTCCACATTTTTGAAATCTCTCAATCGCATGATTGAACTAGAAGGAGAAGTACAAGTTGAAGGGAAAATAGAATTTTTTAGTCAAAATATTTATGGTCGTCGTGTCAACTTAAATCGCCTACGTCGTCAAATTACTTTAATTTATGGTAAACCAAATCTTTTTCCCATGAGTATTTATGATAATGTAACTTATGGAGTAAAATTAATCGGATGGCATCCCAAAGCAGAATTAGATGAAATTGTCGAGTCAGCACTAAAAGCTGCCGAACTCTGGGAAGAACTCAAAAATAAACTTCATAAATCGGCTTTAGAATTATCCTTTGGACAACAACAAAGGTTGTGTATTGCCCGTGCTTTAGCAGTTAAACCGCAAGTCCTCCTCATGGATGAACTTTGTGCAGGACTTGATCCCATTTCTACGATGAAAATTGAGGAACTTATCGAATGTTTGCGTTCTGAATTAACAATTGTATTTGTCTCTCACAACATCCAACAAGTTTCTCGTTTATCAGATTTCACAGCTTTATTTTACTACAATAAAAATCATATTGGGCAGTTGCTAGAATTTGCCCCTACCAAGAAACTTATCACCCATAACTTTGATTATCGCCAGCGAGATTATGTTTCTGGACGTTTCCGTTAAACCTGGTTTCTATCATAGCTGGGATAAATAATTGATAATTGATAATTGATAATTGATAATTGATAATTCATAATTAGGGTTTGCTGAATAAAGCGCAACCCTTTATAAATCAAAGGTTTGAGGTTGATAAAGAGGAAAAAAGTGCAAGACTTTTGAAGGGTATACCTGAAAAACCGTGCATTTTGAAACCAAGAAATCCCAAAATGGGGGGATGACAGATAGCTAAAACTGTTCCCTGTCATCACGACAAGACTTTCTCAGCAACCCCTAATTATGAATCAGATTCCTAACCTGTACCGTAGGCATCAGCAAGTGCCTTTTCTAGCAGCATATCAGCATTACATCAACAAAGAACGGGCTAGGAAAAAGCTGGCTATAGTTTTTGCATCTACAGGTTCTCCTTCACGAATAGCTGTTTCTAGTTGTTCAGGAGTCAAAAATACAGTTTCGATATCTTCATCTTCTTCTTGCTGTGGGGGAGTTTCCAGCTTTTCCAAATCTCTAGCCAAAAAAGCATAGATAATTTCATCAGAATAGCCAGGAGCTAAGAAAAACTCTCCTAGTTTATCCCACTTATGAGCGCGGTAGCCAGTTTCTTCTTGTATTTCCCTTTTCACTGTTTCCAAGGGTTCTTCATTAGGTTCTACCGTTCCTGCGGGAAATTCTAACAACCTACCTTGAACTGCAAAACGATACTGACGGACAAGAATCAGTTTACCATCGTCGGTAACAGGAAGAGCCAGAGCGCCACCGGGATGACGAATACACTCCCATTCTCCTTCAGATTTATTAGGTAAACGCAAACGATTCACTTCAAAGTCAAACTTACGCCCTTTATGAAACAAACGTTGCTTGAGTAGCTGTGGTAATTCTCTACCTAGTGGCATAGTCCAATTCTATTGTCTGCAAATACTCAGAATATATACGGGGGATGCTTGGGAAATCAGGGTGTTTCTGCTGCCAAGGATGGTAATTTAATAGTCGGTTATTCATCTTTCACTAAGTGTACATCAGAACGGTCTACTTCTTGCAGCAGATTCCGAATTGTACAACCAGATACTGTTTCTCTCCAATCTGGGGCAATTTCTGCCAATGGGACTAGGACAAAAGCTCGCTCGTGCATCCGGGGATGGGGGATCTGAAGATTTGGCTCATTTAAGATTAAGTCATCATACAACAATAAATCCAAATCCAGGGTTCTCTGTCCCCAATGTTCTCGACGCACACGACCAAATTTTTGTTCAATTGCTAACAAGCTGGTTAATAAAGCTTGTGGAGACATTTCTACTTGCAATATGGAACAGCCATTTAAATAATCTGGCTGTGGCGGTCCTACGGCTTTGGTTCTATACCAACTGGATTTTGCTTCGACAATAATACCAGGAGTTTGGGCTAAAGTCTCTAAAGCGGCTGCTAAAGTTCCTTGGGGATCACCCATATTACTGCCGAGAGCGATCGCACTTCTGGCGAATTTTTTAGACATTCTTTTGCTGCTGAATGCTCTTGCTAGGAGGCCGGGGATCAGTTTTGCTGCATCAGCTACAAACTTTTTCCCATGTTTTGATATCCCAACAATTATTTAATCATCTTCAAAAGCCAATGGAAATAACGGTTTGGGAAATAAATCAATTTTACACTGAATTAATTGATTATTTATGGGGTATGATGATCTAACGCTGTGAGCGCAGCAAAACGAGCCTTTCGGCATCAATAATCAACTGAAGTAGCTCTGAGGAGAAACTGCTCTTGCCACTTGGGAATCATCATAAAAACGAGGAGTCCACAAACGAGGAGTCCACACATGAACACCTACCGCCAACTATGCTGGTGAAGGCAAGGCAGTTACTTAACCAGATGACTACTTTATCATCTGGGATGGTTGCCAGACTTGGTAGGAGTGATAAACCTTTTTATCGGCAGTTTTGGTTTTGGACAGGCTTAGGTGTAGTCAGTTTAGGTGGCGGGATCATTGCCTGTAATTATGGGATTAGTGTAATAGACAGTTCTTTACCGGATAAATCAGAACTGAATGCGGTAATACGAGAGCAAACACTGACTATTAAAGCTAGTGATGGAACTGTTCTCCAGCAGCAAGGAGAAGCAACCAGAGAACAGCTAAAGCTGGAACAAATACCAGAGAACTTAAAGAACGCTTTTATCGCTTCAGAAGACAGAAGATTTCAACAGCACAATGGGATAGATGCTCAAGGTATTCTCAGAGCATTTGTGAATAATTTGCGATCGCAAGATGTGGTAGAAGGTGGTAGCACTATTACCCAACAAGTAGCAAGAATACTCTTTCTCACCCAAGAGCGCACCATCTGGCGCAAACTAAAGGAAGTGCGTCTGGCTCAGAAAATGGAACAAGAACTCAGTAAAGACCAAATTTTAGAGCGTTATCTGAATTTAGTCTATTTGGGTTCTGGTGCTTATGGTGTAGCAGATGCCGCTTGGGTATATTTTAATAAATCCGTGGATCAACTGACCTTATCAGAAATGGCCACCATTGCCGGACTTGCTCCTGCTCCCAACACTTACGCCCCAAATAAAAATCCTCAATTAGCTATAGAAAGGCGAAATCGGGTGTTAAAAAGAATGTTGGACGATGGCGTAATTACACCAGAACAACAGCAAGCAGCTATTCAAGAACCACTCACAGTAAATAGCAATTTACCCAGACGCTTTCAAGTTGAGTTTCCTTACTTTACTTCCTACATTCAGCAGGAATTACCAAAATATGTTCAGCCTGATGTGTTAGCAGCAGCAGGGTTAGTAGTAGAAACTACCTTAAACCCAACTTGGCAAAAGGCAGCAGAAGCAGCAGTGGCTAAAACTCTGAGAACTCAAGGTAGTTGGGCAAAGTTTAAAGAAGCTGCTTTAGTAGCTATCGATCCCCGCACCGGGGAAATTCAAGCAATGGTAGGAGGTAAAGACTTTAGTCAAAACCAGTTTAATCGTGTAACTCAAGCAAAAAGACAACCAGGATCAACATTTAAAGGTTTTGTCTATGGGGCAGCGATCGCTACAGGAAAAAGTCCCTATGATAGCTACGTAGATGCACCATTAGTCATTGATGGTTATGAACCAAAAAACTACAATGAAAAATTCTATGGCTCAATGAATCTCAAAGATGCTCTTACCCGTTCTATTAATACAATTGCAGTCAAGGTATTAATAGATGTGGGATATGAGCCAACCATTAAACTAGCACAGGATATGGGGATTAAATCGGAACTCAAGCCTACCTACTCTTTAGCACTTGGTTCTAACGAAGTCAATCTCCTAGAATTAACCAGTGCTTATGGTTCTTTTGCTACCCAAGGTTTACATACAGAAGCGCATGGAATTCGTCGCATCCTCAACCGTCAGGGTGATGTGATTTGGTCCGCTGATTTCCGACCTCAACGGGCTTTAGATGCCGATAGCGCCGCCATCATGACTTGGATGCTACGGAATGTAGTCAGAAATGGTACTGGTGGGGCTGCCCAATTAAATGATAGACAGGTAGCAGGGAAAACTGGTACATCTGACGAAGCCCGTGATTTGTGGTTTATAGGCTATATTCCCCAAGTAGTTGCCGGAGTTTGGCTAGGTAATGACAATAACCGCCCTACTAATGGTAGTAGCACCAGCGCCGCTTATACTTGGCATGAATTTATGGAAACAGCAGTAGAAGGAATGCCAGTAGAAAAGTTTCCTGAACGACCTAAATTAGAAAATCGCAAAGGTACGATCAAAGCCCAACCCATCAAACCGAAAAAAATTGTTAATACTTCCGTTGCATCTGTTGCATCTAATGATCAACAATCAGATCAGGATGATGATGATTCATCAACCAAACGCAGACGCAGACGCAGAAGCTCTTATTCTGAAGTAGAACAGCAATCAAACTACACTTCAAGACGTAGACGACGTTACCGACAACAAGAAGAGTCCACTTCCAGAAGACGGAGGCGCTTTGATTCTCAATCAGGGAATAATTCTGGTGCAGAATCATCTCGTTCTAGAAGACGAAACCGCAGCCAAGATTCAAATTCTGCTCCCCCTGTAAACAATAATTCCTCTGGATCTTCCCCGTCCAAACCTTCCTGGAGAGAACGCCTTAAACCTGGTTCTTCATCTTCTTCTTCCTCCTCTGGTGAGTAATATTTCCCACTGGTGACAGATGTAGATGGTCAACTCGTTTTATACTTTGTAAAGAAGTGTTATGAACGGTAGGATAATATACTCATGAATTTATTACTTGAAACAGCAGCACCAGTCGCAGCCGGTAATCATTTTCCATTAGCTTTTACTTTAGTGTATGTAGTTGGTTTTATTGCGGCTGTCACCATCGGTTCAATCGCTTGGTACAACTCAAAACGTCCCGCAGGTTGGGAAAGCAAAGAACGTCCTGATTTTGTACCCAAGGTGGATAAAGAGTAAATTAGGTAATTGGTAATTGGTGATTGGTAATTGGTGATTGCATAAAATCAAATTGACTACCAATACTGTTCGGTTAATGTTTCAAAACCGCGAAGATCCCCCCAACCCCCCTTAAAAAGGGGGGCTTTAACCGTATTTTACCCCCTTAAAAAGGGGTTCGCCGCAGCCGGGGGGATTTTAACCGAAAAGTATTGAATTGACTACCCATTACCCATTACCCATTACCCATTACCTAATTCTGCACATCCACCCAACGACGATAAAGCTTTTGAATTTGTTTTAACAGTGCGGTGTAAATTGGTTGAGTAGAATCATGGGATTTACTCAACTCCTCTAATGTGGTGAGTAGTTTAGCTTCTTCAATGGCTACTTCACCATCACTGTAAATCAATCCACTGATAGCTTCAATCAGAGTTTCACATTCTTCTAAACTAGGGCGATCGCCTAAATATTCTTTCACCCATTCATAACATTGATTTGGTTTGACTGGTACTAATTCATACAACCAAGGTTTAATCTCTGGATCAGTGGCTAAACCCTTAGCCTGAGCTATTTCCCGCAGATATTGTCTTTCTTCTGGCTGGATTCTACCATCAATCCAAGCTGCTCCAATCAGGATTTTAACTAGATTTTTAACATGAGAATTACTAACCATTGTTGCCTCTTCTCATAGATTCGGGCTTTGGTTAAATGGTACAATGGTAAAAAGTATTCACTCGGAATCCTTGGTTTTTCTTAAACGCACCATGAAAAAACCATCCATGTCTTGTTGATGAGGCCATACCTTCAACCACCCAGGGTGAGAAATATCCAGAAAATCAAAGCTAGGATGTTCAATTTGCCAATGGGGATGGGTTGCTAAAAATTCAGAAATTACTTCTTCGTTCTCCTGTGGATGCAGTGTACAAGTTGCGTAAACTAAAACCCCTCCAGGCTTGACAAAATTGGCAGTATGTGATATTAGCTCTTTTTGGATTTGGGCTAATTCCTGTACAGATGCGGGAGTTTGTCGCCAACGCGCATCAGCGTGACGGTGCATAGTACCCAACCCAGAACAGGGAGCATCTAATAATACACGGTCAGCGATGTTGTGAAATTGGGTAAAAGTGCGGCTATCCCCCGTGCAGATTTCGATAGATTGTAAATTTAGACGTTGAGCATTTTCAGTAAGTTTGCGTAAACGAGAAGCAGTTTTATCACAAGCGTAAATTTTGCCCTTATCCCCCATTAACTCTGCAATATGGGTAGTTTTTCCTCCTGGTGCTGCACAGACATCAATTATCACCTCACCAGGTTGGGGGTCAAGCAAATGACCAACTAACTGGGCGCTACTATCTTGCACACACCACCAACCTTCTTGAAAACCGGGTAAATTTTGAATCGCTCCGGTACTACTAATTAATCTTAAACCTTGGGGTAAATGGGGAATTTTTCTGACTAAAATACCAGCATCTTTAAAAGTTGATTCTACTTTTTCTAAGTCACTTTTAAGAATATTTACTCTTAAATCAATAGTCGGGGTTTGATTCATCCATTGACAGAGTTTTTCTGTTTCCTCAAAACCTAATTGTTTTAACCAAACTTCAATGATCCAATTTGGAAAACTATATAAAATTCCTAATCTTTCTACAGGATTTTCTGTTAATTTTAATGGTTCTGAGGATGTTTGTAAAAGGCGTAAATATTGCCGTAAAAAACCATTAACAAAACCAGTTAAACCAGAAAAACCATTTGTTTTTGCTAGTTCTACGGTAGTATTTACAGCAGCAGAAACAGGAATTTTTTCTTGATAACGGAGTTGATATAAACCCAGATGTAAAATTGTCCGCAGGTCTGGTGGTTGTTGGAGTGCTGATTTCGTAGCCAGTTGATTAATAATAGCGTCTAAAGTGCGTTGTCTTCTCACACTACCATAGACTAATTCTGTCATTAACCGACGGTTATTGTCGGGTAATTTATACTTTTGTAATACACGGTCGAGGGCGACATCGGTATAAGCTCCTTTGTGTACTTCTTTGAGGGCGGTAAATGCAGCTTGACGGGGGTTAGACATGGAATACTTACACCATTATTAAAATATAAAATTAAATTCAGTAAAACCAAAAAGTTAGAAGAAAATAGTTTTAATATCTGCTACTCCAAAGCCAAATGTAACTTAATAGCATCATTTACTAAATCTATCAAATCTTGATTTAAACACCCGACGACATCTCCCAAAATGCGCTGTTTAGAAATTGTTCTTATTTGTTGCGCTTGCACCTTAGAAGGTTTAGATAAACCAGAATCTTCTGGATTTAATAAAACCTCAAAAGGATATATACGACTGGTATTAGATGTAATGGGTAAAATCGTTACCGTAGTAGAAGCATTATTATTAGCATCATTGCTAACAATAAGTACAGGACGACGTTTATCCATTTCTGAACCTATTGCGGGACTGAGATTTGCAAAATATATTTCACCACGTTTCATCACTGAGTCCATCCCCTACAGTTACATCCCATTCTGAGTTAATTTCCGTTGCTGCTTCTTGGTAAGCTCGTTCTAACTCTTGATAACGCAATAGTTCTATAGCTAGTTCAATCACTTCTGAACGAGATTTACAACCTTTAGTTAATTTGTAATTTTCAATAAACTGCAATAAAGGGGATGGTAAGGAAATGGAAATTTTTTCAGATTGCATGGTATTACCAAATGGTAATTATATTTTTCCTACTTTATAGTAGCATAGATAGTCAGCCAGGGAATAAATTCCCTGTCTCATAGCGGAAGTCGGTTAAAACCGACTATTTTCAATTCATTAATTAGATATTTTTACATCAATTATGATTGAATTTTTAGTTAATTATAGTATGTTTTAACCTAATTGAGCTATTAGCCCGGAAATTGATTTCCGGGTGAGTTTAGCTAATTTTCGTCTTCTTCCTCATCTTCCAGAATTTTCAAAAGTTCATCTTTAGCTTCCTTCGCCATATTTAAACAGGTCATCGTTGCCAAAGCACCAGCACTTCCTGTTAAAGTAGCTTCAGATAATTGATTGAAATAGACTAAACCTACTCCAGATAAAGTAATCATAGCTGAAATAGCAGAGACAGACACAGCAACATTAAAAGTTAGTTTTGCTTGACGGAGTAATTCTTTCTTAATTGATTCTTTCATGGTTTTGACCACCTTTGATATTAATGTGTTTTTCTCTTTCCTGTTTTTATATTGTCATGAATTTACAGACATGAAGTCGAGTGAAAGTATAGAGATAGGTATATTCAAAGTAGATATAAAATAAAGTATATTCAAGGTATATTAGAGGTATATTGAAAGTACAAATATCTAATTTATCTCATTTAACAATGTCAATTATGCTAGTTTTAAATTATGTTTAAAAAGTCTCTCATGGTGTATCCAAAACCCTCTGATCCCCCCTAACCCCCCTTATTAAGGGGGGAAATTAATCAAAGTCCCCCTTTTGGGGATGGAGGGGGATCTACAAATAAAGGTGGGTAAGACAGACGCTAACCCACCCTACGATTTATAAATTCATATAAGAATCTAAATTACCCACTTCAAATTCACAAGCTCTAGAAACTGTTTCTGGGGGTAATTTATCAAAACTAACTAATGGTAAATAATCAGGATTATCTATGAGTTCTTTCGCTAATAAATATCCTGCTATTGTCCAGGTTTGATATTTCCGCGCTTGTTTACCAATTAATCTGCCTTTTTTACCATCGTAATATTCTGGCCATTCATCTTCACTCAATCGAGATTTAGCAATTTCTATTGCTTTTCTAGCCATCCCAGTTTTATTAGTTTTCACTGCTGCTGCTGCTAACATCCACATTAAAACTGGCCAACTTCCGGCATTATGATAAGACCAAGGTATGTTTTTAGGATCGCATCCTGTGACAACTCTGTATTCTTCATTTTCTAAAGCCGGAAAACAGATTTTCATGGGCATATCTCCCACTAAATCATCCCATCTTTCTTCAACTAAAGTCATAATCCCTTGGGATTGTTCTTCTGTAGAAAGATCGGAAATAATAGCCATTAAGTTGCCGAGGGAAAAGAAACGAGTATCTAACTGGGATGGTCCCACATTACCTGCTAAATAACCACCTTTTCTGGGTAGCCATTTATCTAATTCATAATAAGGCAGAGAATCTACATAAATGTTAAATAGATTCACTGCTGCTTTACCATATTCTTCACTTTTGAAACGATAAATGGCATTTAACCGAGCAATATCTATCCAATAATGTTTACGGATATGCCCACATAACAAAGGTAAACGGTTATCAATTGCTTCCACAATATCTTGATTACCTTTACAAATTAGTAGCTCACGCGCTACACGCAATGCGGCAAAAAATAGAACTTGAATTTCTAAAGGATGTCCATAAATTCCCATGCGTCTATCAATCATACACGCGCCATCGGGAACTAATAGGGTGGGATACATATCAAAACGATTTGCCAAACAGATTTCCATAATTAACCGGATACCTGTTTGAAATTCGGGTTGATAAGCTAATTCATAATCATTGGTAGCGACTACATAAGCACGTAATAAAATCAGCCACCATAAACAAGAATCAACAGGTGTGACTCTAGCGATCGCGTGTTCTCCAAAATCAGCGTCTAAAAATTCTTCCCCATTAATAGTCACAACTTTAAAGCTGGCTGGAATTAAACCCCTTCCTGGTTTATAAGCATCTAACGCCCTTTCTTTAGGTTGTAACTTTAACGTTTCTTCCAAGAAGTTTTTGACAATATCCGTTCTACCTTTAATCAGAAAAATCAACGCTGAAGAAACAAAATCTCTAATGAAACATTGGTCATAATTCAATGCTTCTACGGATGGATCATAAGCCGCTAACGTACCAATAGGACGACCTTTATAGTAAAGTATTGAATTTTCTAATGCTTGCCATGCCTCGTTTTCTATAGTTTCACTTATAGTTTCACTTGTACTTAATTGATTTAGTTGCATCGCCAGAATAACTCCATTGAGATAGTGAATTTGTGGTGAATGCGCCTTTATTTCTCATGAGTATTTGCTATGTTCAGCAGCATATAACTTGAGCAGTAGCAAATAACAATCATTAGTAGCAATCCTCAAACAAAATCAGTTACAATTACTGATTCTCAGCAAATTAATCAGGTCATAATTAGTTAATTTGCTTTTGATCAATTATCTAGAATCTAGAGCGTCGATTCAGTAATGCTAGGTAATTTGTTTTTACCTTGTAGGGGCGAAGCATTCGGGTAATACCTATCGCTGAAACCAGTTCATATTCTGTCCGAATGCTTCTCCCTGACGATGAATGAATCGGTATTCTAGCTATTCACATCAAACAATACAAAAAATATTCATCAGAAAAATTACAGCAAAATATACAAGATATATTTTGAGATTCCGCATTATCCCATGAAAAAATCTAGGATAGTGCTTTTACAAACAAAAACATACCCCTCATGCTGTTTTAGGATCGTAATAATGAAGTTCCAACCCCTTACAGTATATTTACTTGACAATGATTGACTGTTTGCAACTGCTGGTTAAATTATTCCCCTTTAACTTAACAATTTATAACGTTTTTTCGCAATATGCAATATGGATCATTAAAAAATTTAAAATGTCAATTTTCTGGAAAATTTCAACATTATAACCCAATCATCAAACCAAATCACAAATAACTAGCTCATGCTGCTAAATTCACCAAAAATCTACCAGACATGAATCATAATATCTCATACTGCTATTTTTCGTAAAATCTGTCACATTAACTACATATTACCCTATATTACTCTTGAATTTTTAAATCAGATTAATCAACCCCTGTTAACATTAACAAGCCTCTGAAAATGTTGATAAGCTTGATTAATTGCTTGCATTGCAGCTTTAGCAGTATCCGTATTGTTAATATCAGGATGATATAATCTCGCTAATTTTCGGTAGGCAATTTTTACATCTTCACCATGAGCATTTTTATCAACTCCTAAAATTTCCCACCATTCCCCAGTTAAATTTACATTTTCCCGATTTTTTAGCTGTTGCCAAATTTTGATTGTTCCACTTTTACCACCACTGACAAGCATTTTACCATCGGGTGAAAATACCAAAGGACTAAACCCAGAAAGAGTTTCTAAAATTTCCCCATTTTGTAAATTCCAAAGTTTGATAATTCCGTCTTGACTACTACTAGCAATAGTTTTACCATCTGGATGAATAGCAATAGCTAAAACCTCTGTGGAATGTTGAATAAAAGTGCAGTATAATTCTCCTGTGTCTAAATTCCAAATTTTAATAGTTTTATCCCTACTTCCACTAAGCAAAATTTTACCATCAGGAGTAATAGCTAATGTATTTACTTCTGCTAAATGTTCATTGATAATAAACCTTTGCTCACCAGTTTGTAAATTCCAAATTCTAATAGTTTTATCAGCACTTCCACTAACTAAAGTCTTATTATCAGGACTAATAGCAATAGCTAAGACTGCTTTTGTATGTCCATTTAAAATGCGTTTGTATTGTCCCGTGTGTCTCCCCCAAATAATAATTTTTGTATCTGTACTTCCACTAACAATAATTCTGTGATCTCCACTGTAAGCGACTGCATTCACAAAACCATGATGACTGTAGGTATTATTTAAATAATAAAATGTCCGGTTAAATTTTTTAGTTTCTAATTGCCAACTGCTAATTTTTCTGTCTACACTACCGCTAATTATCTCTTTACCATCGGGACTAATAGCAACTGATAAAACTGCTTCTCCTTGTCCGACAAAATTATATAAAATTTTTCCTGTTTTTAAGTCCCACAAAATCACTTGTTTATCATCGCTACCACTAATTAAACTATTACCATTGGGATGAATAGCTACTGCGTTAACCTTAGCAAAATGTCCTTTTAAGGTTTTTACACATTGCCAATTTTCGGGTAATTGGTTATTCAAAGATATATTTTGATTTTCAAGTTGTTGATTTTCAAATTGTTGATTTTCAAATTGATGACTTTGATAATTTGACTTATCATTTATTTTAGCCTTGAATTTTTCTAACTCATCCTCAATTTCTAAATCTGCAAATTTTTGGTCAATATCTATACCTGATAATTCTAATAATGCAGCATTGTAATAGTCCATTTCTGAGACTTTTGTTTCCATGCTTTCAAAAACTTGCATGGGAGTTTCTTGAAATTGAGAATTATCTAATACTTTAAAAACGCCATAAGCAGCAAGTCCCAAAACCGCACCTATTCCCGTCATTGATGCAGCACCAATACCATAGGCTAAACCAATTTTAGGTGCTACAAATCCTATGCTACCAACAATTTGCGAAAAACCAAAACCACCAATAGCACCTATTCCCATTGTGCTAAAAGCGGCTTGATCACCTGTGGTTATACCTGTAAATGCACCGTAGAGAGCAGCACCGACAACCCCACCCGCAGCAGTAACAGCAGTTGCACCTATTCCCACTGCACCAAAGCTTCCGGCAATTCCCATCCCTCCCACTGTGGAGAAGATACCCGCACCTGTGATAGTTCCAGTAGTAATGAATGTTACGCCTGTTTTGGATGTTGGTTGCATGGTATGATATTAAGTTACGATAATTACTTAATCATAATCCTAAGTAAAATATCACGCCCCATTGTGCTGCACAGGGAATAGCTAGGGAGAGTAAAAAAGTGGCAATTAACGGAAATTAGGTAGTTAAGTAACTACTCACCAAATCCAAAAAGCTTATTATACATAGGTTTTCATTAAATGCGCCCTGCTGGAATCGAACCAGCCTGAAGACGAATTATGAGTTCGTTGCCTCCCCAATCGGCCAAAGGCGCTTGTTGTGTTAGATTTGTCTTGTGTTTAAGTAGGCTTTAAACTGCTATATAAAACCTAGACAAAGCTAGACTTTACTTTCTACTTCAACGGGAGCATGGGAGCGGTTATCCCTCAGTAGACTTGCACGCTGTAGCCCAACGCGACTTTCTCAGGTTAAGATTTGGAAACAGACTATCACTATCAATGCTTGGTTTTCGCGTCGGTAATAGTCTGATTCAATACTTGATATCTGAGGATTATATATCAAGTTGGCATTTTTCTGAGCTAACCTATGTCCATTTTTGTCAACATAAGTATATTTTTGTCTATAAAATGGTCAACTTAGGACAAGCTCTGATATTATTGTAGCTTGAGTAACCTATTTTCAGCATTTGGACAAACACACATCTATGAGTATAGCATGATTTTACCATCTGACGCATAATTAAAAAAATTTTAGTTTAGGTTTGGTAATTGGTAATTGGTGATACAATTTCGGATTTTGGATTTTGGATTTTGGATTATTTTTGTCAATTCCAATCTAAAATCTAAAATCTAAAATCTAAAATTTTCTTCCCCAGTCCCCATTCCCCAGTCACCAATCACCAATCCCCGATTTCTTGACTAATATATAGACTATGTTTTTTCTGTAATAGCTTGTCAGCGATGAAAATAAATTCCACTGTAGTTCTGACGTTAATTTTGTTAACCCTAATGCTGGGAGCAGGTTCTGTGAGCGCATTTTTGGGTTTTTCGATGGGAAGTTCTGCCCTCAAGGGTGTTTCATCACCAGATGGTCGTCCCACAACCAAATTTGCCAGCAATAGGAATAATAACGCCCAATCGGACAGAGTAACCCTATTAAAAGAGGAAGATATTATCAAGGCTGTAAAAGCGAGAATGCAAGATAATAAAACTGATAACAAGGCACAAAAACGAGAGGAAGAAGAAGAAATCACAGCCAAAAAATCTGAGGCTGCCCAAAAGCGCGAAGAAGTAGCAGAAGAAAAACTAGAACCAGGATTTCCAGTTGTGGCTGAGAGCGAAGGCGTAACAATGTCTGTAAAATCGGTTCGTTACTCTGGTGGTGATTTAATACTAAGAGTCAAAATGCAGAATCAAGCTAATGATACTGTGAGATTCTTGTATAGTTTTTTAGATGTTACTGATGATAAAGGCAGAACCTTGAGCGCCATTACAGAGGGATTACCCGCCGAATTACCAGGTAAAGGTCCAACCTTTACAGGTACAATCAGCATTCCTACAGCTTTACTAGATGATGTGAGCAGTGTATCACTGGCGTTAACAGATTATCCCGCCCAAAAACTGAAATTACAGGTGTCCGATATTCCTGTGGAAAAATAAAAATGCTATTATTAGCGTTTTAGTATAACCATAATGTTGAAGGACTTGTAGGTTTTCGCCTTTGGATTTTGAACCCAATATTCAAAATTTCAGATTGAAAACAAACCCCTGACTGTAGATAGTTTAAACTTTACCCAATATGGGGTCAATCTAAAATCTAAAATCTAAAATCCAAAATCCAAAATTTTTTGACACGAGCTAGAGAGGTGAGTGCTTTTTCTCAGTTAATTTGGACAGATATAGGGTTTAAATTGTTGTCAGTGCTACTGCTGATAGCGATTAATGCCTTTTTCGTCACCGCAGAATTTTCAATGGTGACAGTACGGCGAACTCGCATCCATCAGCTAGTTCAGGCTGGTGATATACCTGCGATCGCTGTAGAAATGTTACAACGTAGTATTGACAGGTTGCTATCTACTGCCCAATTAGGGATTACCCTTTCTAGTTTGGCATTAGGTTGGATTGGAGAAAGTAGCATTGTCGTCATAGTCAACGCATGGTTAAAATCCTGGCCTTTACCGGGGAATTTGAGTAATTTTCTGGCTCATTCTCTATCAATTCCCATTACCTTTTTTTTAATTGCCTATTTGCAAATTGTTTTAGGGGAATTATTTCCTAAATCAGTGGCTATGTTGTATTCCGAACAACTGGCCAGGTTTTTAGGTCCTTCTGTGAAAGCTATAGTCCGGTTTTTTAGCCCTGTAATTTGGATTCTCAACCAATCAACTCGTTACCTGTTAAAATTGTTTGGCATTGAATACACAGGTCAAAGTTGGAGACCTCCAGTTACACCTGAAGAATTACAATTAATTATATCAACAGAACGGGAATCAACAGGTTTAGAATTATCAGAAAGAGAACTGTTAAATAATGTCTTTGAGTTTGGTGAAATTACCGCCCAAGATGTAATGATTCCCCGGACAAATATTATTACCTTACCAGAAGATGCTACTTTTCAAACATTATTACAAGAAATGACATCTACTGGACATTCTCTCTATCCCATCATTGGTGAATCTTTAGATGACATTCGAGGTATTGTTTATTTTCAAGATTTAGCACAACCCCTATCCATCGGTAAAATGACCTTAGAAACACAAATTTACCATTGGATGCGTCCCCCCCGGTTTGTCCCAGAACAGACACTTCTGAGCGAATTATTGCCCATGATGCAGCAAGAAAAACCGGCGATGGTGATAGTGGTTGATGAATTTGGCGCTACTGTGGGAATAGTGACAATTCAAGATGTAATTGCTGAAATTATTGGTAATGCAGGTGAACCAACAGTTACTGATGATTTGTTAGTGCAAATGTTAGAAAAGCAAACATTTTTAGTGCAAGCACAGATAAATCTAGAAGAACTAAATGAAGTTTTACATATTAATTTACCCTTAGCAAGAGAATATCAAACTTTGGGAGGTTTTGTACTTTATCAGTTGCAAAGAATACCCGCCAAAGGGGAAATATTCAACTATGAAAATCTAGAATTTACTATAGTCTCAGTTAGCGGTCCACGCTTGCACCAAATCGAAATTAGAATATTATAGCAGGAGTCGGGAGTCGAGAGTCGAGAGTAAAACCCTTTTGTAGTCAGAGTTTCATCATTAATTGCTCTCTTAAATAGGGTATGCTGAATAAATGTAAAACCTAGATAAATCAAGGGATTGAGGATGGTGAAAATTAAAATTGTGCAAGATTTTAGGTACTGTGAGCCTAAAAAAGCTTACACTTTGTTAGTGTTTGCACAATTTCCAAATCAAAAAAACTCCTTGATAGCGAAGCGTGGCGTTAGCCATACTCCTGGACTCTCACAGATAACTTTTTCAGCACACCCTAAATACTCTTCTTACTTGTGTAAAGTTTGCCACCCAGTACCTTGATAACCATAATCAAATATTTCTGGGTGCAATATTTCTGCTAAAATTTCCACAGAATCAACTAAACGTGGTCCAGGTCGGTTAAAATAAGCATTACCATCAGTGATGAAAACTCTGCCAGCTTTGACAGCGTGCAGTTTTTCCCACTCTGGACGCTGAGTTAATAATTTCGCTTCTTCCTGAGTCCGTTGTAAATTAAAGCCGCAGGGCATAAAAATAATTACATCGGGGTTAGTAGCAACCAAGGTTTCCCAGTTGATGTGAGCAGAAGGTTTACCCGTAACACTAAACAAAGTTTGTCCACCTGCCAAATTAACTAACTCAGGTATCCAATTTGCAGCCGTCATCACTGGATCAGTCCACTCGATACAAGCAACTGTAGGCATTTCTGCTACAGAAAGTCCTTGAATTTTGCGGTTACAAATTTTTACTCTAGCTTCTAAATTTTCAAGTATTTTTACTGAATCTACTCCAAAGGTTTGACCTATTCTCTCAATATCACCCCACACATCCCGCAGTGTGTTAGGCTGTAAAGAAATAATCTGGGGTGAACTGTGGGTAAGTTGGGTGACAGCTTTCTCTACTTCTGGTAAACTGACTGCACAGACATGACATTGAGCTTGAGTAAGAATATGGGTAGGTTGCAATTTCTCTAAAACATCTAATTTGATGTTGTAGATACTCAAAGCAGATTGTACTATTCTGTTTACTTGATCATGAATGATATTGCTAGGAGCTTGAGCATTTAACCGTGCTTGTGTGCAAACTGGAAGATGGGAAATTTCTGGGGGATAATCACATTCATGCGATCGCCCAACTATAGCATTTTGCAAACCCAGAGTAGCAGCAATTTCCGTCGCACTAGGAATTAAAGAAACAATTTTTATATCTGTATCTATCATAAGTATTACCTCCTGGGGATAGGAGTTACAGGAGTACAGGAGTTACAGGAGTTACAGGAGTAGGGGTTTAGCACTGCTAAACCCTTACAGCAGTCAGTAGTCAAGAATAAAAAACGGTTTCAATTTTTTTTACACTTGTTGCTACTTTTATTTTTGCATACTTCCAGAAATAAGATATCTATCTTGAGGATGTTAGCATTTTTGTTTAGCGCCCATTTGCGAGAATAAGTAAAAGCGATGTAAAGGCGCACAGGTATATCAAGTTTGAGTAAATTTTGCTTGTTCTTATTTAGACGTTAGTAAAAAATGACATTATGATTGAAAAGTAAAAGCTTATAGGTGTATATGTGAAAAACTCGACAATATTGAAATTGGCTAATATTTTTTATTGGGTTTATATGGATGAAAAATTGATTTTTGGGTTGCATTATTACGCATATCCTATGATTAATTCCCAAATATTCAATTGACCCACATCTGGAGGTGAATTATCAATAACTTGTAATTGCCAATTTCCCCTAGCAGAGATGGAAAGTAATTGTTTAAGGACAGGATGCGATCGCACACTATAAGTCCTTTCTAACTGAGTTTGTTTTCCCAATGTCCGACTTTGTAATAAAACTCGTTGATTATTAGGAGAAATTAAATAAATTTCTAAATCTCCTAAAAATTCATGAGTAATATTCACCGTTACTTGAATATCAGCAACAGTGACATTTTCATTCACAGTAATTATACTGCTGATTCCCCTTTGATCATTATCAGGAATTGCCACTATATTTTTATTCTCACCTTTTAGTTGGTTGTTAACACTTGATGTCACTTTACTCAACTGTTGCGCTGCGCGTACAGCTTTAGCAGCATTCACTTTACCATAACCAAACCAAATACAATGACCATTACTATCATAAGTTCCACCCCGCAAACCTAATTGTGGATCAGGTTCTGGATCAACAATTTTATCAGTGGTTTCTTGTAAAATACGGTTAACTTGTTGAGCCGTTAAATCAGGATTAACTGATAAAATTAAAGCTGCTATTCCAGCAACTACAGGAGTTGCACTAGAAGTACCACCAAAATTATTAGTAAAATTTCCAGGATTATAACCAGCTGCTCCGAGTTGATCTGTAGTAAACATTCCCAAACCAAGAAGAGAAGTATTTATAGTTGGTTGTGTATAAACAAAACCGGTTTCTTGAAACCACATTCCTGGAGGAGCATTATTACTAGGAGCGCAAACAGAAATATTTTCACCCCAATTACTATAAGCTGCTTTTTTATTTAAACTCGTAGATGCAGAAACCGCAATTACATCTGGATGAACTGCAAAACCACTTAACCAAGCTGTTTTACCTTGTAAAATATTCTTTGGCCAATTTTGCTCATTGATAGTGCCATCAATGGGACGATTAGCATTACCAGCAGCAAAAACAATTACACATCCTTTACCATTTCTTCCTTGACTAGCAGCGCGGGTAATAGCCGCCTTTTGACGCAAAGATAAAGGAAAATAAACAGCAGAAGCTCCCCAACTACAAGAAATTACACTAGCACCGTGATTAATTGCCCAATTAAATATATCTTCAATAGATTCATCATCTAAATATCCCGTGGTGCGAATTGGCATTAAAGCACAACCAGGAGCAACACCAACAATTCCTTGACCATTTTCTTCGGCTACAGCTATTCCTGCACAAGCAGTACCGTGACTGGTTTCTTTTTCTCCAGGTAAAGGTAAAAAATCATTTTCTTTCAAATCTCTAGGAGCAATAACTTTACCCAAACCTTGAAAATCTGGATGATTTAAATCAAAAGAATCATCCACAACTGCAACCACCACAGAACGCACACCGCGAGTAATATCCCAAGCTTGTTCTACAGAAATATGAGAACCAATTCCTAATTGATTACCGCTATTGTGGTTAAGATACCATTGCTGAGGATAAAGAGAATCACTTGGTTTATAATGTGGTTCTTGTTGAATAAAAATATTTGGTTCGGCAGCTAAAACTTCTGGAAGTGCTTGCAATTGGTTGGTGATTTTGATGGGATTTTCTGTGGCTTGTTTGCTAACAAGAAAGATAAATGTATTAGGTAGCCCTGGAACTGATTGATTTTCAATTAAGCTAAATGTGGCTGCTATAGTATTAATCTTGGCAGAATCTACCCAAGTAGCAAATTGAATTGTGATTTGGTCACTTAAATAAACATAAGTACCTGGATTATCTTTAAACTTGTAAACATGACTAGCAAAAGCCACCTTTTCATCAGCCCGTGCTTGGGACATGGCCGCGTCTAACCGGCTAGGTTCAACGGTGAATACTTCTAATTTGGCTCTGGGGATAGTGCGCCGCCAAATGCCCCAAGAAACCTGAGATAATTGTTCAGGAGAAAGTTTGGCTGTCGGACGGATGGTAAAGCGTTCCCAAACTTTTTCTAAAATCAATTCTTCTCCACCACGTTGTAAAACAACTCCTTGGCTGCTTGTGGGTACACCTGTAGTTTGAGAATTAGAGGAATTAAGGCGATCGCTCATCATGGAATACTTGACTGAATATGCAGGGTTACAGGAACTCTATTCAACTGATGTCCAGTCTACATCAGAGAAAGTTGTGATCTAATTTTGCTGTATCTCAAGCACAAACCGAGTTAAGATACCCAAAGTTTCCATAAATTTTTTATAGACTTGTTACAGTATTTGACCCCATGAACCTTACTGCTACTTCTTTATCACTTATTGCAATTCTTAGTCTGCTATCACCTGTACAGGCTCAGGTAATACAGATGCCCGATAACCAAGCACAACCTATTGGTAACGAAACTAATACCCTGCGTCCCAACAGCCAAAATAATAGCTTGTTAAGTATGGCAGGTGGCGATCGCCTGATGAAAGAAGCAGAACAAGCTGTTTCCGGTCAAAACTACACCCTAGCCGCTAAAAAACTCCAAGAAGCACGCCAACTTTATAATCAGCTATCTAATTTATACCAAGATTTAAATGCCAGTTTTTCCGGTATTGACATCAGAGTATCTGATTCTCAACGCAAAAAAGCCCTGGAAACTGCCCAAAAACGCGACGAAGCAACCTATCAATTAGCACTAGTACATCGAGCTTTAAATCAGCCAGAATTAGCAGTACCATTATTGATTCAAATTATTAAGAGTCAAAACCCCACACGGGAATTAGGTAAAAAAGCTTATCAACAACTGTTTGAATTAGGTTTTGTTGATACCGCTTATCCCAGAAAATAGTTGATAGTTGATAGTTGATAGTTGATTGTGTTATTAACTTCCCCTGCTCCCCTGCCTCTTAACTGTCACCTGTCACCTATTCCCTGATAATAATAGAGAAGTAAGTTTTTTTCAGGAATTAGGATGATTACTCCACAGCAAGTTGAGGACATGATTAAGGCAGAACTGCCAGATGCACAAGTTGAGGTGCAAGACTTAACAGGTGGTGGGGATCACTATCAGGTGACTGTCGTTTCATCACAGTTTGCAGGTAAGGGACTTGTACAACAACACCAGATGGTTTATGGTGCGTTGAAGCAAGCGATGTCAACTGAAGCGATTCATGCCTTGGCTTTGAAAGTGCGATTCGTTGGGTAGAAACTAACCCGCTCATTGGGTGGAGGATTACCCGCAAGGTTCTGAACCTTGACAACTGAGAGATTCATGTAGGTGAAAATCCTACCACGCAGGTGCAGCGTTGACGGCACACAGAGCATGGTTAAAAAACCATGTCCCCCAGGGTAGCGACTAGCCATCAATCCTTGAAGCGGGGGTGAAAGGCGGCTCTACTTCAAGCCTTTAGAAGTAACCGTTGAGCGAAGTGTCCATGAGTAAGAAAACTAAATCTATGCTTGAACCATCGTGACCAAGAAACAGCGAAATCAGGCTGACACGCTGTAGCCAAAAGGCACAGGATGATGGGTATTGGCAGCTTTTCTTCTGACCAATATGCACTCCCAAGAAACCCGGTGGATAGTAGAACTCTAAAGACACACAGTATGAACTCTCGGAACGAAGTAACCATTCGTATGCTCTCAATCAGGTCGATGATTGAGTAGGTGCTAACCGGATGCTGCGGATTGGAAAGATTGAGTCAAAAGCGAACGCCTTGAGTAATACCAAGGATATGCAGACGGACTCACGGTAATGCAGATAGTAGAGGTACAAGTAGTAGTAAATATGTCTAATACGAGTTTAAAGACTACGGTGGAATGGAAAGACATACCCTGGAAGAAAATCGAAAGGGTAGTCTATAAGCTACAAAAGCGCATCTACAGAGCTTCTAGTCGTGGTGATGTAAAAGCAGTTCGTAGACTCCAGAAGACGTTGATGAAGTCCTGGTATGCAAAGTTGATTGCGATTCGTAGGGTAACACAGGACAACACAGGCAAGAAAACAGCAGGAGGGGACGTGGTAAAATCCCTATCTCCAGTAGCACGTTTGCGCCTTGTAAAAGAACTCAAACTAAGTTCCAAGGTCAACCCCACTAGGCGAGTATGGATTCCCAAGCCTGGTACGGACGAAAAAAGACCTTTAGGTATACCTACAATGAAAGACCGCGCCTTGCAAGCACTTGTCAAACTGGCGTTAGAACCAGAATGGGAAGCGCGATTTGAGCCTAACAGTTATGGGTTCAGACCAGGACGCTCATGCCATGATGCGATTGAAGCAATCTTCAATGCAATTAGGTACAAAGCCAAATATGTGCTAGATGCCGATATTGCTAAATGTTTTGACCGCATAAACCACGAAGCACTGCTAAGAAAATTAAATACATTCCCCACCATAAAAAGGCAAATTAAAGCCTGGTTGAAAGCGGGAGTGATGGATGGTAAGCAGTTGTTTCCAACACTTGAGGGTACGCCGCAAGGTGGGGTCATATCTCCACTATTGGCAAACATAGCCCTTCACGGGATGGAAGAAAGAATTAAACAATTCGCGGAAACTCTACCTGGATCAAAGGCTAATAACCGCAACAGTTTAGCTTTAATTCGATATGCCGATGACTTTGTGATTTTACACGAAGATATAACCGTTGTCCAAAAGTGCAGAGAGATAATCTCTGAATGGTTAAATGGCATGGGCTTGGAATTAAAACCAAGCAAAACAAAACTTGTCCATACACTAGAACAGTATCAGCAAGAACAGCCAGGATTCGACTTTCTAGGATTTACCATCAAACAATATCCTGTTGGTAAATATCAATCAGGAAAATCATCAAACTGTGAAAAACTTGGTTTTAAGACTATCATCACCCCAAGTAAAGAAAAGCTCAAAATACACTATGACCGAATCGCGGAAGTCATTTCGGCTCATAAGGCTGTGTCACAAGTGGCACTTATCAAGCATCTAAACCCCATTATCAGGGGATGGGCTAACTATTATGGGACTGTAGTAAGTAAGGTAGCTTACACAGATTTGGATCATTTAGTGTGTCAAAGGCTGTTAACTTGGGCAAAACGCCGTCATCCACGTAAATCCGTTAAATGGATTGTGTCTAAATATTGGCACACAATTGGCGGTGATAATTGGGTATTCGCAACCAAGGAAGAATGTAAAAATTCCCTGCGGTTACTTAACCATGCCGACACCCCCATAGTTCGTCATGTAAAAGTTAAAGGCGAATCGTCTCCTTATGATGGCAACCTGATTTACTGGAGTACAAGATTGGGGAAAAGTCCCGAAATGCCTATAAGAGTAGCCAATTTACTTAAACAGCAAAAGGGTAAATGTGCTTACTGCGGACTGTATTTTCGTGAAAGCGATGTGTTGGAAGTTGACCATATCATCCCTAAATCGCAAGGTGGAAAGGATGAATATAAAAATCTTCAACTCTTGCACAGGCATTGCCATGATACTAAGACTGCTAGAGAGAGTAGCAACTTGAAGTATGTGTGACAAACACTGCATTATTGAGGAGCCGGATGAGGTGAAAGTCTCACGTCCGGTTTTGAAGACCAACGGGGTTGGTGACAGCCTCGTTGAGTTTAATACATCTACTCCCTAAGCTTGACTAATTTTAGATTTTAGATTTTAGATTTTGGATTTTGGATTTTGGATTTTGGATTTTGGATTGAATAAATTACATGACAATGAAAAAATTGCAATCTAATCAAAATCTATAAATCAATCTAATAAATCAATCTAAAATTGAATGAACCTTGGAATTTTGAATCTCCGCAAAAAGGAACTAACAACAATGACACCGGAAGTTAAAGAAAAAATTGATAACTTGATCAAGAACAATAAAATTATGGTTTTCATGAAGGGAACTAAATTAATGCCCCAATGTGGTTTTTCTAACAATGCGGTGCAGATTTTCAATGCTTTGGGCGTTCCCTTTGAGACTTTTGATGTGCTTTCTGATTATGAAGTCCGTCAAGGTATTAAAGAATATTCTGAGTGGCCAACAATTCCCCAAATTTACATTAATGGTGAATTTTTAGGCGGTTCTGATATTTTGTATGAAATGTATCAAAAAGGTGAATTACAGGAAAAAGTAGAAGTAGCACTAGCTTCATAAATTGGGGACTGTGGACTGGGAAGATAGATGGGGAG
>NZ_JADEXH010000053.1:0-29335 GCF_015207205.1 Sphaerospermopsis sp. LEGE 08334
TGGCTAATTCCCAATAGCAGGCATCTTCAGCACTGATTCTAGCGTATAATCTGAGTATCTTTGCACTTTACCTTCATTTCCTCAAAAGCAGTTGTGGTGAAGGTTAGATAGTTTTCGGAGATGTCTAGTCTATTTGAACAAACCTAAAAATTGTTACATATTAAAATCAAGATGAAAAAGCCAATTGACGAATCTGGCTGAATATAGCTTTAATAGTGAGAAATAGTCCATTGCTTAGTAAACAGTCTTGTGGTCAGAATAGTGAGGATTAAGAAAACTCCACTGTCAAAATTATGGAAGTGAAAATGCAAGAACCAGAATATACAGAAACCAAGTCAAAAGAAACAACAATCCCAGATATCAACACCCAAGCAGGAAGCATCACCAAACTACAGCCTCCTGTACAGTCTCAAGAGCAATGGCTCAAATATGGGCAGCAAGTTTCTGGCTTTTTAGGCACATTACCTGACTATGTAGGTAACTTCTTTAATCAATACAAGCAGCCTATAATTAGCATTGGTTTAGTGATTACAGCAATTGTCACTGTTAAGGTCTTACTGGCTGTACTAGATTCTCTCAATGGTATTCCCTTGGTAGCACCTACCTTTGAATTGATTGGTATTGGTTATTCTGCCTGGTTTGTTTATCGCTATTTACTCAAAGCTTCAACTCGGCAAGAGTTAACCAGTGAAATTACAACCCTCAAATCACAAGTTGTAGGTAAAGACTCTTCAGAATCTTAAGGAGTCAGGAGGCAGAAGGCAGGAGTTTTTTATTTTGGATTTTGGATTTTGGATTTTGGATTTTGGATTGTTTTTGTGATCTCCAATCTAAAATCTAAAATCTAAAATCGAAAATTTTCCTCCCCAGTCCCCAGTCCCCTATCTCCTCAAAGCACTCGTAAAATGCTAGGAATGCTATCTATTGCTTCCAGGGTTTGAATTTCGGCTAAAGCTTGTCTAAAGTCGCCTTCTTTCACATCGTGGGTGACAACGACAATTTCTGCTAGTTCTTCCTGAAAACCGGTTTGGACGACTGACTCTAAACTCACGCCATATTTACCAAAGCAAGTTCCTAATTTACCGATGACTCCGGGATGGTCTTTGCTGAGGAAACGAGTGTAAAATCGGGTAACAAGTTCAGAAATTGGCGCTATTTGACAGTAATGTTGATGTCCACAAGCTAATAAGGGATTTGCTTTGGGGGTATTAGTTTTCAACGTCGCTACCAGATTTAAAATATCTGAACAAACAGCACTAGCAGTAGCACCAGCACCAGCACCAGGTCCAAAAAACATTACCTGGCCAATGGGTTCACCTTCCACCAGAATGGCATTATAAACACCATTGATACTAGCTAAAGGATGAGTTTGGGGTACTAAAGTGGGATGGACTCTCACTGATAGCTGAGAATTATCACCGATTTGGCCTTTGGCGATCGCCAATAATTTAATCACAAATCCCAATTTAGCAGCATAGGTAATATCGGTCTTACTGACTTGGCGAATGCCTTCACAATAGACATCTTGCAAGTTGATGCGATCGCCAAAACCTAAAGATGCCAAAATAGCAATTTTATCAGCCGCATCCAAGCCATCAACATCAGCGGTAGGGTCAGCTTCTGCGTAACCTAAGCGTTGGGCATCAGCTAAAACATCGTTGAAGTCGCTACCTTCTGTTTGCATCCTGGTGAGGATGTAGTTAGTTGTACCGTTAACAATGCCAGTGATAGTATGAATCTTATTAACGCTTAAAGACTGTTTGAGGGGTTGAACCACAGGGATACCACCACCAACAGAAGCTTCTAGCATCACATATACCCCAGAAGCGTTGGCAGCGGTAAATATTTCTGCCCCAAATCGGGAAATAGCAGCTTTGTTAGCTGTGACTACGTGCTTACCATTTTTAATAGCATTGAGGATCAGCGATCGCGCTGGTTCTAATCCTCCCATGACTTCCACAATTATATCTATATCTGGATCATTGACAATTGCTTCTAGATCCGTAGTCACTACCCCCGATGGTAGTTCTACGTCACGGGGTTTATCAAGCGATCGCACTCCTACCCGATGTATTTCTATTTCCTGCAACAGTGGGTGACGACCTTCCAAGTCCTGCAACAGTTGTACAGTCCCCGTTCCCACAGTACCTAATCCTAAAATTCCTAGTTTAACACCCACAGATTTTGCACCCAAACGATACATACAAAACAATTGTAGGCAGGGCATCACCCTACCTACAAAATTAAAGCTGAGAATTTGGAATTAAATTACTATTGAGCATTGACCACATTAGTAGGTTTCCACGTGCCAGCGGCCTTCTTTTTTCATGCCTTTCTGATAATCACTCCAGTTCACACCTTCCTTAGCAGCAGCAGCGGACAAAGCTGCATCAATACCATCTTCCATACCACGTAAACCGCAGATGTAAGTATGGGTTTTTTCATTTTTAATCAACTGCCACAGTTCATCAGCGTTTTCTGCTACACGGTCTTGGATGTACATTCTGCCACCCTGGGGGTTTTGTTGTTCCCGACTGATAGCATAGGTCAAACGGAAGTTATCAGGATATTTAGCCTGCATCTCTTCCAATTCTTCCTGATAGAGAATGTTTGCAGTTTTGGGTACACCAAACAGCAACCAAGCAAATCCATTGAATTGATATTCTGGGTTGGCTGCTCTTTCTGCATCTTTAAACATCCGCCACAGATATGCACGCATAGGAGCAATACCTGTACCTGTAGCTAACATGATTACATTAGTATCAGTGTCTTCAGGTAATAGCATTTCCTTACCCACAGGACCAGTGATTTTTACTTCATCACCGGTTTTAATCTGAGTTAAATAGGTAGAGCAAACACCATAAACTGTTTCGCCACTTGCTGGATCTTTATATTCCAATTGACGAACACACAATGATACAGTCTTGTCGTCTACATCATCACCATGCCGAGTGGAAGCAATAGAATAAAGCCTGAGCTTTTCGGGCTTGCCTTTTTTGTCTATACCAGGGGGAATAATACCAATACTTTGACCTTCTACGTAGTTTAAGTTACTACCTGTCAAGTCAAACTTGATATGCTGAACAATACCAATTCCGCCTTCTTTTACTAACGGCTCATTAGAGATTACCTTACCGATAAAAGGAGCATTAGGACGATAAGTGTTCACAGGAACATCAGCGTGTTTGGCTTTCGCTTGAGTCATCGTGTTACCTTTTTTATCCTTAGATGGTTTAGCGAAACCTTTGGCTTCGCTACTGGTACTCACGGGTGCGTCTTTACCAATCTCCTCATTGTTAGCATTTACAGGTGTCACTGGCTCGCTGACTTCGCTGTTAGCACTGTCTACGGCTCCTTGACCATTAACTGGCTGTAGCACCGATATAGGCTGAATGCTGACAATTTTACCGCCTAGACGAGTGATCCTTCGCATTTCTTGATTCATGCGGTTGTAAGGTACTCTGATGAATACACTGCCACTTTTACGAATAGGGTAGTTCGTTTGATCAGATTCTTGATTCTGACGCAGACCCACCACTTCGTATACGAAGACGCGGCTACCTGATTCTATGTTGGCAGCACCCTCAACAGCACCTTGATTGTACATTCGTTCTACCACTCCAATATTTACTTAACCGTTTATCAAAAAATTCCCATCATATTGTCAGCTTTAAGTTTACCGGATTTTCGTTGCATAAAAGCATAAAACTGACAATGTGAGAAAACAGCATCATAAAAATGATGCCCTGCTAAGTACACTCGGCAAAGACTGTATAGGTATGGTATCCAACACACCTGTTCATCTTCTAAGGTAGATGATAAGTCTTTGACAGAATGTTAATAGTAAATCAATTTAAACTTTTTTTTACTAATTACATACTTATTGCTTCTCCCAATAACATATAATAGTCATTATTTACGCTATAAAACGAAATAATTTATTTAAATTTATTATTTTTCTGATTATACATACCCTTTGATAGTTTTCAACAGGCAAATATGTGAGAATTCAGGAGTCGGAAGCCAGGAGATAGGAAAAAGATCAATATTGCCTGTTTGCTGTTGCCGATTGTCAACTAAAATATGGTTGAATAAGACTGTTACACCATTCAATTGTTTTTAACAGCAACGCCTGTTACAAAATACATCTTTCTGTTAAAATCTAGTATACCACTAGGATTAAATACTTACCAGCCCAGAACTCAGGATAGTAGAAATCAGTAGTTAACAGGACTATGTTGATCACTACCCAGATATGCTGTATTTATGCTGGATAAAAAGAACGCAGGGTTTTACCCTTAGAGTAAAACCTCTAACTTCAAAAATCTGTTGTGTGAAAAAAATATTGATTTGGTCATCTTTTTAGTATTTAGAGGAGATTTATGACAAGTAAGCCGGAACGCGTGGTATTGATTGGAGTAGCCGGAGACTCTGGGTGCGGTAAGTCTACGTTTTTGCGTCGATTGATCGACTTATTTGGTGAAGAATTAATGACAGTTATCTGCTTGGATGACTATCATTGCCTTGATCGTAAACAACGTAAAGAAACTGGTATCACTGCACTCGATCCCAGGGCAAACAATTTTGACCTCATGTATGAGCAAATTAAAGCTCTAAAAGAAGGTAATGCCGTTGATAAGCCGATTTACAACCACGAAACCGGCATGATTGATCCTCCAGAACGGATTAAGCCAAACCACATTATAGTAGTTGAGGGGCTGCATCCTTTATATGATGAACGGGTGAGAGCCTTACTAGATTTCAGTGTTTACTTTGACATCAGTGATGAAGTCAAAATTGCCTGGAAGATTCAACGAGATATGGCTGAACGTGGCCACCGCTATGAAGATGTTTTAGCCCAAATCAATTCTCGTAAACCTGACTTTGAAAAATTCATTGAACCACAAAGAGAATTTGCGGATGTGGTTTTACAGGTATTACCCACAAACTTGATCAAAAACGACACCGAGCGCAAAGTATTGCGGGTACGGATGTTACAAAAAGAAGGCAAGGAAGGGTTTGATCCAGCATACTTGTTTGATGAAGGTTCAACCATTCAGTGGACTCCTTGTGGACGCAAACTGACTTGTTCTTACCCTGGTATGCAGATGTACTACGGATCTGATGTGTACTACGGTCGTTATGTATCTGTTTTAGAAGTAGATGGTCAGTTTGACAACCTGGACGAAGTAATTTACATCGAAAACCATCTAAGCAACACATCTACCAAATACACAGGTGAGATGACTCACTTATTACTGCAACACCGTGAATATCCAGGTTCTAATAATGGAACTGGTTTGTTCCAAGTGTTGACAGGTTTAAAAATGCGTGCTGTTTATGAACAATTGACAGCTAATGAAGCAAAGTTAGCAGTTCAAGTCTAAAACCAGCAATGTTGTTAAACACAAAAGGGGTTGCATCTGTGGGTGTAACCCTTTTTTGTTGTGGAGAAAGTAAATTTTTTCCCTGTTCCCTGTTCCCTGTTCCCTGTTCTCTGTGTCAATATGGTTATGATTTGAGAAATGAGTAGCTGAAACTAAAATAACCAAATTTAGTCAGTGAATAAAATTATTCCAGGAGGATTTTCCTTTGTCTCGACGCTATTTATTTACCTCCGAGTCTGTAACTGAAGGTCATCCAGATAAAATCTGTGATCAAATCTCTGATACTATTCTGGATGCTTTGTTGACACAAGATCCCAGTAGCCGAGTGGCGGCTGAAGTAGTTGTTAATACTGGATTAGTATTAATTACTGGAGAGATTACCACCAAAGCCAATGTCAATTTTGTCAATCTGGCTCGTAAAAAAATCGCGGAAATTGGTTATACTGATGCAGTTAACGGCTTTTCTGCCAATAGTGCCAGTGTACTCGTAGCTTTGGATGAGCAGTCACCGGATATTGCCCAAGGTGTAAATACTGCCCACGAAACCCGTAGTGCTGATAGTGAAGAACTATTTGATAAAATTGGTGCTGGTGATCAAGGTATCATGTTCGGTTTTGCTTGTAACGAAACACCAGAATTGATGCCTTTACCCATTAGTTTAGCTCATCGCATTGCCCGAAGATTGGCAGCAGTGCGGAAAACTGGAGATTTGCCATACTTGCGACCTGATGGTAAAACCCAAGTTACCGTGGTTTATGAAGATGGTAAACCTGTAGGTATTGATACAATCTTAATTTCCACCCAGCATACACCTAATATTGGGGATATTACGGATGATGCGGCGGTGCAAGCTAAGATTAAAGAAGACCTGTGGACATCTGTTGTCATGCCTGTGTTTGGCGATATTGCAGTTAAACCAACTGAGGATACACGGTTTTTAGTCAATCCCACTGGTAAATTTGTGATTGGTGGACCTCAAGGAGATTCTGGACTGACAGGACGGAAAATCATTGTTGATACCTACGGTGGTTATTCCCGACATGGTGGTGGTGCTTTCTCTGGTAAAGACCCCACAAAGGTAGACCGTTCTGCGGCTTATGCGGCTCGCTATGCGGCGAAAAATATTGTGGCTGCGGGTTTAGCTGAAAAATGTGAAGTCCAGTTAAGTTATGCTATTGGTGTAGCCAGACCTGTAAGTATTTTTGTGGATACCTTTAGCACTGGTAAGGTTGATGATGAAATCTTACTGCAATTAGTCAAAGATAACTTTGAACTGCGTCCAGCAGGAATTATCCACACTTTCAATTTACGCAACTTACCTAGTGAAAGAGGCGGACGTTTTTATCAGGACGTTGCAGCTTATGGTCACTTGGGACGTTCTGATTTAGATTTACCTTGGGAACGGACTGATAAGGTAGAGGTTTTGAAGCAAGCGGCGAATAAGTATCTTTCTGAAGCGATCGCACCTGCATTAACTTAGAACGATCAAACCCAGATACCCACTTTCTTTAAGAAAGCGGGTATCCTATTTGCATCTATTACTTAATTACCCTTAACAACGTCATCCCAATCAGGAATTTCTGCATTTTCTCCACCTACACCAATGGCAGTATTATATATCTCTGCATCAGTAATAGTGAGATTATTCATTGATGCTTGATAGACGTTGGAATCATTAATAATCGCATTGGTGAGATTTGCATTATTAAGATTCGCTTGTTTTAAATTCACATTAGTGACAAAAGCAGATGTTAAATTTGCACCTGTTAAATTTGCCCCTGTTAAGTCTGCACCTTCCAGGTTAGCTTCTGTTAAATTTGCTCCCCGGAGGTTTGCTCCTCGTAAGTCTGCTCCAATTAAATGAGCGCCTTTGAGGTTAACTCCTGAGAGTTGACATTTAGGACATTCCCCAGTTGATAAAAGTTGTTGTAGGTCTTGGGTATTTCCTGCTTGTACTGAGTTAGCAAAAAACAGGGGAGCGGCTAAGGCTATAGCGGCTAATAGCTGGCGTTTCATAATATTCCCCCTTCCTGTTAGATAATAGTACCCGTTCATTTTCCTCACAATCCTATTATCTCATGAAATGGTTCAAGAATGTTGATTTATCTCACAAGCTAGATGTGATGTTTCACCAGGTAGTTAGTAATGCTCTAACTGTTACTGGGGTTAGGTTTGAGTTATGTCTAAATGCTGATTAAATGTGAATTCTGTTTGTTAAGTTTATTGTTAAATATTCTTAAGTTGCATTACATAACACAGTTTTATTGCGGTGACAAATGAGTATTTTTTCTTAGTAAATAGCTCTTTCACAGCAGAAATTCGCGCATATACTCTGTGACTAATTCTGGCTGTTCTTGTTGTACCCAATGACCAGAATTAGGAATATATTTGATTTGTAAGTTTCTGACGTATTCTTGTGTACCATAAGTAAGTTCTTTACCTAGTGCGGTGTCATGTTCTCCCCAAATCATCAGGGTAGGAACTTCCAAAATACTCCAATGTTTGTGGAGGATACCCTGTTGAAAAATGTTGCGATAATAGTTCAACATGGCTGTCATTGCACCTCGTTTTGCGGCAGCATCTTTATAGGCTTCAATGTCTGCTTGGGTGAAGGCGTTTTTATTAAAAGCTGTACCTTGAATAGCTTTACCTATAGCTTCGTAGTCTGAAGCTTGCAGGATTAGTTCAGGAATTAACGGCAGTTGAAATAATAAAATATAATAACTGCGTAATAATTGTTGGGGTGTGCTTAAACCTTGTGCAAATTTGGCGGGATGGGGGAGGTTGAGTATAATTAATTTTTCTACCATATCAGGGTGAGTGTATGCAAAATTCCAAGCGATCGCACCACCCCAATCATGAGCGACTAAAATACAACTTTCATATCCTAAACCTTTGATTACTCCTTCTATGTCTTTAACCAATTCATCCATCACATAAGCAGACTGCGCTTGAGGTTTATCACTATCGTTATAACCACGCAAATCAACAGCAACAACGTGGTAATCTTGAGAAAATGGGGGTATTTGATGCCGCCACGAGTACCAAAATTCTGGAAAACCATGCAACATTAACATTAACGGTCCGTCCCCTTGGGTGACATAATGTAATTTGATGCCATTGGTGGTGATATAAGCGTGTGTCCAGGAATTTTCGATGATAGACATAACATTTGATAGATTCAAAACTTCTGTAATTTTCATTAAGAGCAATTATACAAAGTATTTTTCATGAGAACATCTATAAAAAGTTAGGTTGTCAATGAGTAGAGTAGAAATACGAGGTGTCTGGTGAACGAAAACTGATAGTCAGGTTCTCAAGTCAAGAAAAAACATTGCGGAAGCGATGGAATTTTGAGGGGTAAAGATTGGAAAAACGGTTGAGAAGGATTTTAAGGTATAATATCAGTGATGAAATTAGAAACAAAACAGATAATTGAAGTTCTGAAGCAAGATTTACCGACTTTATTTGAGCAGGATATTTCTTATGATATTTATTCTGAGGATATCTGGTTTCGTGACCCGGTGAATAAATTTAAGGGTAAGTTTAATTATCGGATTATTTTTTGGACGTTGCGTTTTCACGGACAGTTATTTTTTACGGAACTTGCTTTTGATTTACATGATGTTTCTCAAACTGATGAAAGTACGATTTTAGCTACTTGGACGGTGCGGGGTGTGTTGCGGGTTCCCTGGAAAGCGCGGTTATTTTTTAATGGTTATTCGACTTATAAGTTAAATGATCAGGGTTTGATTTTTGAACATATTGATACTTGGGATCGGGGACCGGGGGAGATTTTGCGGCAGTTTTTTAAGCGGGGGGTTTATTGAAATAAGAAGGATTTTATTTGTCTGATAGCGAAGCGTGGCGTAAGCCATATCAGGATGTCCAGGATTTAAGGATTGACAGGATTATTTTGACGCTTGATTAATTAAAATTAAATACTGTTAACTTTGACTACTTTTATTTAAAGCCTATTGACAGGTATTTATAAGTAAAATACGATTTCTGTATGTAAAGTGTTTTCACTTATAAATTTATGAACCAGTCTAATAATAGCGAACTTGCCAAGTCAGGGGATATCAACGCGATTAATAATCTTGTTAATCAGTGGTTGCACTCACCTAGTATTACTGTCAAAACAACTCTTAAACAGGACTGTCTCCAGATAATGCTGGAATCAGCAAAAGTTCCAGAAAAAGAGTCAATCATTCCTTGTATTCGTGATAACTTGCTGAATTTATCTATTGACTCTGTGAAAAAAGTAAAAATATATGCACGAGAAACAGGAGAAGATTTTCCCGATTGGCAGGAAGAATTAGAATTAAATTATACATCAATAGTGCAGCAAACAGAAAGTCAGTTATCTACAGAACAACCATCTTTTTTTAATTCCTTTTTTGGTGCGATCGCTGACTTGGTGACTGAATATGATAATTTCTCTTTCTTCCTTTGCGTCTTTGCGTCTTTGCGTGAGAATTAAAGATTGAGGAAACGAACCACGAAGACACGAAGGACACGAAGGAAGAGAGGAAGAGAGGAAGAATTTTTGTTGATGTTTACATCCTGTAAATTCTTAAATCCAGGATATTAGGAATTAGAAATTTTCCCAGTCTTCTAATTTTAATTCGGGAATGCGTGAAAATTCTCTGGTGTTGTGGGTGACTAATGTTAAGTTGTTAGTTAGGGCGATCGCCGCAATTTGTAAATCATAACTTCCTATGGGTGTTCCCTGGTTTTTGAGTTGAGATCGAATATATCCACATATAGCAGCAGCTTTACCATCAAAAGGTAAACTGACAAAATCTGCAAAAAATTTTTGTAGAGTTGCTAGGTTTTCTTCTGTCCGAGAACTATTATATGTTCCATAATAAAGCTCGAATTTTACAATATCACAAATAACTACTTCTTCTGGAGATAAAGAAGTAATACGCTGATAGATTGAGTTATTGCGACGGTTAATATAGCCAATACAAGTATTGGTATCTAACAGATAAATCATAACAATGGTTCTCTTTCAGATTGTTCTTCTTGGGGCGCTCTTTCTAATGCTTCTCCTTCCCACGCTCCAAATGTACTCAGAAATTCTGAAGACCATTGACGTTTTTGCGGTTTTTGAACTTGTTGATAAACTATAATTACTTCTACATCAGCATCTTTGATTTCTGGTAAGGGTATGTGTAAAATTCCATCATTACCAATGTGAGATTCTAGTTTTATGGTTTGCATTATTAATCTTTCTCCTTTAATCTTTCGATATTATAACCTCTCTTTCTCCTCTTTGCGTCTACCCTGCGGGATCTCCTAACGGAGATTGCGTCTTTGCGTGAGAATTGAAGATTGAGGAAATAAACCACGAAGACACGAAGGACACGAAGGAAGAGAGGAAAAGAGGGTTTTTAATTTATTCAAATACAAGTGGCCAAATTTCAGAGATGTTTATTTCCCAACCGGGAAATAATTCGGGTATGGTTAATTTATCATCTCCTGTGAAGGTTTCAATTTCTCCGTTGGGACGATATACGCTTACGGTTCTTTCATCAGGATTAATTAATATGCCGATTTTTGCACCTTGTTCTAAAAAGAGTTTAACTTTATCTTCTAATTTTCCGATTCTATCAGTTTTTGATTTAATTTCTACTACCAAATCAGGAACTAGGTTTCCAAAGTCTCTAACTGTGCGTTTTAATCTGGAAGCAACAACGAAGGAAACATCAGGTGCGCGGAGGTCGGTGTTAGGCATGATGAAACCACCGCTTGAGTCAAATATTCTCCCTAAGTTACGGGGTTTAATCCAGTTACCTAATAATCTGATCAATTCTGCACCTATTTCACTTGATTCAATATCTGATGGTCCCATAACTAAGAGGTTTCCTTCTTGCAGTTCTATTTGATAGTCTTCTTGTTCTTTGGATAGGTTTTGTTGTAGTATTTCTACGTCTTTTATTGTTAACTGCATAAACTTTTCTCCTTTACTATATTGATAATTATATTCTTTCTTTGCGTCTTTGCGTCTTTGCGTGAGAATTGAAGATTTAAGAAACGAACCGCAAAGAACGCAAAGGACACGAAGGAAGAGAGGTTAAAGAGGGTTTTGGGGTGGGTATTGTTTTAATACTTGTTGCAGATATTTTCCTGTGTGGGAATGGGGGTTTTCTGCTATTTGTTCTGGTGTTCCTGCTGCTATTATTTCTCCTCCTTTGTCTCCTCCTTCTGGTCCTAAGTCTATTACCCAATCTGCACAACGAATAACGTCTAAGTTATGTTCTATTACTAAAATTGAGTTTCCTTTGTCTACTAATCTTTGGAGAACGTCTAATAATTTATGAACGTCGTAAAAAGACAACCCGGTTGTTGGTTCGTCTATTAAATATAATGTTTTTCCGGTTGCACGTCGAGATAATTCTGTTGCTAATTTCACCCGTTGCGCTTCTCCTCCTGATAATGTGGTGGCTGGTTGTCCTAGTTGTACATATCCTAATCCTACGTCTACTAATGTTTGTAATCTGGTGACTGCTTTGGGAATGTTTTCACAAAATGCTAATGCTTCTTCAACAGTCATGTTTAAAACGTCGGAAATTGATTTTTCTTTGTATTTAACTTGTAGGGTTTCGCGGTTATATCTTGCTCCTTTACAAACTTCGCATTGTACATAAACGTCTGGTAAAAAGTTCATTTCTATGACGTTTACTCCTTGTCCACTACACGCTTCACATCTGCCACCTTTGACGTTGAAGGAAAATTGTCCTGCTTTATATCCTCTGGTTTTAGCTTCGATGGTTTGGGAAAATACATCTCTAATGACATCAAAAACTCCTGTGTAGGTTGCAGGGTTTGATCTGGGTGTTCTGCCTATGGGTGATTGATCTATAACTATGGCTTTATCTACACAGTTTAATCCTTTTATTTCTTCGATTTCTTTGGGAAGTGGTACTCTTTTTAAAAGATGATGTTGTAATGCTGGATATAGTAATTCGTTGATTAATGTTGATTTTCCTGAACCAGAAACTCCAGTCACAGCAACCAGTTTTCCTAAGGGAATTTCTACATCTATGTTTTTTAAGTTGTTACGATGGGCGTTTTTTATTCTTAAACTTCTACCGTTTCCTTCTCTTCTTGTTCCAGGGGTATGAATTACTCTTTTTCCTGATAGGTAAGCACCTGTTAATGATGCTTCTGCATTTAATAAGTCTTCTATATTTCCCTGTGCAATAATATTTCCCCCATGAATACCAGCACCGGGTCCAATATCAACTATATGATCTGCTTCCCGAATAGTTTCTTCATCATGTTCAACAACTATTAATGTATTTCCTAAATCTCGTAATTTGGTTAAAGTTTTCAACAATCTTCCGTTATCTCTTTGATGCAAACCGATACTTGGTTCGTCTAAAACATAAAGAACTCCTGTTAAACCAGAACCGATTTGTGTAGCTAATCTAATTCTTTGTGCTTCTCCTCCTGATAATGTCATTGCCGGACGATCTAAGGTTAAATAATCTAAACCTACATCTAATAAAAATTGTAATCTAGCTTTAACTTCCCGTAAAACTAAATCAGCAATTTGCATTTGTCGGGGACTTAATTGCAAATTTTCTACCCTCTCCCGACATTCCCGAATTGACACACTCGTTAAATCTAAAATTCCATATTGTCCTAACTTCACAGCTAAAGCTTCTGGCTTTAACCGCTTCCCTCCACAAACTTCACAAGGTTGATCTATTAAATATTCTTCTAATTTCTGCTTAACTAATTCTGTTCCTCCCTCATATTGCCGTTGCAAAATGGGAATTACACCTTTAAAACTCTGCTTTCTCTGTGTCTCTGTGGTTCTTTTCTCTTCCCCAAATAAAACTATTTGTTGCTGTTCTCTGGTTAAATTCTTCCATTGAGTTTGTAACTCAAATCCATAATCTAACCCTAAAGTATATAATAACTCTAAATAATAGGAATTTTCCTTTTCTGACCAAGGTGCGATCGCTGCATAAATCGGTGATTCGGGATTAGGTATCAACAATTCTTCAGAAAACCTTCTTAAAGTGCCAATTCCATGACAATGAGAACAAGCACCATAAGGAGAATTAAAAGAAAACAAACGCGGTGATAATTCTTCCATTACCGCACCATGTTCTGGACAAGCAAAGTTTTCTGAAAATACCATTTCTGAAGGTAATTCTTGTTCAGAAATACCTTGACTTTCCTCCCCATTTCCTATATACTTACTATGTTGTCGCTCCTGCGCTACTTTATCTAATGTATCATTTAATACCTCAATTACAGCAATTCCGTGAGATTGCTTGAGGCAGGTGGTGAGAGAATCAACTAAACGTTCTTGTATACCGTCTTTTTTAACAAGCCTGTCAATAACCAGTTCTATATTATGTGTAATATTTTTATCCAATTCAATGGAATCTGAGAGTTCTAACACCTCTCCATTGACCCTGATCCGAACAAAACCTTGAGCGGCTAAACTAGAAATGAGTTTGCGGTGAGTACCCTTTTTCCCCCTGACGACTGGTGCAAGAATTTGGAAGCGGGTGCGGTCAGGAAGTGCAAGGATGCGATCGCACATTTCGTCAATGGTTTGGGGGGAAATAGAGCGATCGCAATGGGGACAATGGGGTTCACCAGCACGGCCATAAAGCAACCGCAGATAATCATAAATTTCCGTGACTGTTCCCACTGTAGAACGGGGGTTGTGGGAAGTTGATTTTTGGTCAATGGAAATAGCAGGACTTAAACCCTCGATAGATTCCACATCGGGTTTATCCAACTGACCCAAAAATTGCCGAGCATAAGCACTCAGAGATTCCACATAACGCCGTTGACCTTCTGCAAAAATGGTATCAAAGGCCAAAGAAGACTTACCCGAACCAGAAACACCAGTAAACACAATTAACTGATCGCGGGGTAATTCCAAATCAATATTTTTGAGATTATGCTGCCTAGCGCCCCGAATGCGAATAGTATTTTGGTTGTTTTGGGGATAGGGAAGGCGATCGCTCAAATTTGTTGCTAGGTGTTCTAACATATTGACAGAGGGAAGGTTACACAGTGAAACAGTCCTTAATAATAACGTAATTTTCTGATCTTTGAGATGTTACCTCGTTTCTGCCTTTGTGTCCTTTGCATCCTTTTGCCTTGCCATAACGACAATTTTTAACGCCGACATATTTAGGGGTTGCTGAATAAACCAAAAAGCGTCATAAATCAAAGGTTTGAGGCTCATAAAAAAGACAGTAGGTGCTTTCTTTATAGCGTCTTGAGTCTGAAAAACCTTGCACTTTTCTGGGCGGACAGAAATGAAAAAATGTTGGCATTTGCCTGAGATAAAATAGTGTCAGGCATATTTCTTCTTCAATTTTTAATTTTGGTTTACGTCCAGCACCTGCTGCATTAACACGTCGTTTATTTTTTTCTACCAGGGCTTTTTGCTCCTAATGAGTTAACTTTGCTTGCTCCATCAATGAAATAAATTGATCATAGCTGATTCCCAGTATACCCCTAGCGCGTTTTGGGTACATATGTATATAATTGGTAATATTTCTCATCTTCGGTAGAACCACGGTATATTTTCCATTTACCGTTCTACCATTTTTTCATTATATATTTCGGACAGGTCTAATTCTAATCTAAAATCTAAAATCTAAAATTATTCTGACTCCTGACTCAAGAGGGCAACCACAGGGGGTTGCCCCTACGACTGACTTCTAAAATATTAACAATATTGTCCTAGTATTTTTGCAGAAACTTTTGGAAAGTATATCTGCCACGTTGTTTAAATATCTGAAAACCTACATACTTACCCATGTCTCCTATTGCTCAAGGTATTCCCGGATTACCAGATTTAACACATCCTGATGAATTAATCAAGTTTGGTACCCAACTACTTCAAGGTTCACTATTGTTTGTGTTTTTAATTGTAGCTTTGGGAGTGGCGATCGCTCTCATCAGTTTTTCTCTGAGACCCAACACCAGCGAACAAGCTGTTTTCTTTGGGGAATGGTCTATTCGTTATTCCCAACTTCTCAAAGGACTACAACATTTAGCCTTAATTTTAATTTTAGTAGTTACGGGATTTTTCCTTACTTCTACTTTAAGCAACCGTTACCATCACTGGGAACAAGCAAAAGTAGCACAAGTAGCGGAAAGTGTCGCAGGTGATAAATTAGAACAAATTGCGCCCCAAGTACGTTACATTATCGAAGAACCTTATAGCTATACTACTCAAGTTAACGGCAAAATAGTCAAGGTGACAGATAAACAAAAAGTTACTCGCTATTTAAATTTAGCAGGTTCAAATATTAAAGTTAAAATTGACCAAAGTGTGAACGTGCAAAATCGCAGTGCCATTTATAATACAGATTACACTGCTGATTATAAAATTGTCAATTCACTAAGTGATGTTAATAGTTTTTTCTTTGAAGCACCACCACCATTAGGCTACTCCTTACTTTCTAGTTATAAAGTAGAAAGAGATGGAACAAGATTAAAACAAATAAACCCTGGTGATTATGGTTTTCCCTTTCGCTTAGAACCAGGACAAGAAACCACAATTAAAGTTAGCTATCAAGCGCAAGGTGGACCACGTTGGGTTTATAATGCCACAAATCAATTACTTTCTCAATTTCGCCTCACAACAATTGCTAATTTTAGAAATTCTGACTTTGCTAGTGGTATAGTTCCTCATGAAATTAAAAATGATGGTGACAGTACCCAATTTACTTGGATATTTGATGAAAATGTTTCTGTAAGAAATCCCTTTGGTGTATTTACTGCCACCAAACCAATAGGAAAAACTGGGATTATGCCCCGGTTATTACTGTTAGCACCAGCATTATTTTTGTGGTGGATATTGCTTTTATATTTGTCCCTACCCATGAGTTTAAAAAATGTGGCGATCGCTGCGGGTATTTTCTTTGCTTGCTTATTAACTTTAACCTATCTGGCACGAGTAATTAATGCAGAAATAGCTTGGTTGATTATATCCTTGATTTTACTCGGTTTCATCTATGGTTTAGGTGCAAATCGTCACGCTGCTTTAGCCGCCATTATTTGTACTATTGCTGGAGCAATTTTACCTGTATTTGCATTATTAGTTCCCTTTAGTGGTTTAACCTTGAGTTTAGCAGGTTTGTTATCAGTCGGGTGGTTAGCAATACATCATTGGTATGAACAATTGATAATTGATAATTGATAATTGTCAATTGTCATCGGATCTCTATATATTTTTGGCATTAGGGATAACATATTTATTATCTAATACTGACGTTTGATATTTATGGCATTTTGGCAGATATTTGCAGTGTTGCATTGCTATCCTAGATGCGCGAATGTCTTTGTGCGATAATTCCGACTTGCAGAATCCCTCGGTGTATAACCGGGGGTCTTTTTTTGGTATCAGTTTCCACCACTATCGAAAATTGACCATAAAACTCTTGTGGGGTGGGTATCTTGACCGCCAATAGTTTACCTCATTACACCGGAAAGTGCTGTATAATCATCCTACTTCATTAGACTTAGAAAGCATAAATTAAAACCCTTTCCTTGCGATAGAGTGCATAGATTTGTGAGCAAGATAAATTGATATCAAGACTAGTCCACATTCCAATGTCTTTGATTCTATCCTCTGGTGACTAACCTTCGCTGGAGGTGATTTTTTGTCAGGTGTTATTGATTTTGGATTTTGGATTTTGGATTGTTTTTGTCAACTTCAATCTAAAATCTAAAATCTAAGTAAGTCAGCAGGAAAAAACCAAGGTATGTAACAAAATGTAAAATGGCTAAAAACCTCTTCCCTCCTGCCTTATGTCTCCTTCTTCCTGCCTTGCCATAACGACAATTTTTAATGCCTACCTACTTAAAATCTAAAATCTAAAATCTAAAATCTAAAATCTAAAATCTAAAATCTAAAATCTAAAATCTAAAATTTTCCTCCCTATTCCCTTCTTGACAACTATGAAAAAGCGCCAGAGAAAGCGGATTAAAATCTGGCGCATAAATTCCATCAGTTGTGTACGTGTTATAAACAAAGTGTAGATAACAGTAACAAAACCCAAGTTTCTTGATCTTTAAGCAACTTTTTGTTAGTTACGTTATCAGTACCACTAAAATTTTGCTACCAAAAAAACAACAGTTTTTCTAACAGTTTCAGTGGCACACCAGTTTGTATTAGAATCATAGTCTATTTACTCAATCTTGATAATTAACTTATTACTTCTTAATATCAGCTATCAGCTATCAGCTATCAGTTGACAGTTAGCCGTTTTCAATGTTCACTGTTAACAGTTGACTGTAAACTGTTCCCTGATTAGTAGATGATGAATAAATTAACACCTAAAAACTGGATAATTATTCAACAGAGATTGACACCTTATCTATTTTTATTACCAGCTTTAGTTTTATTAGGCTTAACTGTTTTTTGGCCTGCGCTGCAAGCATTTTACCTCAGCTTTACCAGCTATCAAGATATTGGGGAAACGCCTAAATTTATCGGTTTTGACAACTTTCTGCGTTTATGGAAAGATGTTGTTTTTTGGAAAACCTTAGAAAACACCTTCCTCTATTTGGTTGGAGTTGTGCCAATTTTGGTAATTGCTCCCTTAATTTTAGCGATTTTGGTAAATCAAAAACTGCGGGGTATGAATTGGTTTAGGACTGCATATTATACACCTGTAGTCATTTCAATGGTTGTTGCAGGTATAGCTTGGAAATGGTTGTATGCAGAAAACGGTTTATTAAATCAATTCTTGAAAACTTTAGGTATATTTCCTGAAGGAATTCCTTGGTTAACAAGTCCAGAGAAAATATTAGGAATTGTCCCCATTTCATTAGCTAGTGTAATGGCTGTGACTATTTGGAAAGGGTTAGGATATTACATGGTAATTTATTTAGCAGGTTTGCAATCTATTCCTGCGGATATTTATGAAGCAGCAGCAATTGATGGCTCAGATGGTATTCGCAAACATTTAGATATTACCATTCCTTTAATGCAGCCTTATTTAGCGTTAGTAGCGGTAATTTCAGCGATTTCTGCCACTAAAGTCTTTGAAGAAGTTTATATTATGACAGGAGGCGGCCCCCTGAACAGTTCTAAAACAATTGTTTACTATTTATATGAACAGGCATTTAGTAATTTAGAATTTACCTATGCTTGTACAATTGGCTTGGTGTTATTTTTAATCATCTTAGGATTATCAGTTTTGCGATTAGCAATTAATCAGCAAGATGATAATTTGGGTGTGTAATTAGGGTTTGCTGAAAATTTTCAGCACCCCCTAATTATTTCGGCACAGACCAAGAACGAACTTGACCTAAAGTTACTGGAATTCTGTCACTAACATCAATAGTAAACAGAAAAACTCTCTTCGCTCTACAGGTGCAGCGCAACTTGTGCCTTGTTGTTTGATAGGTTCTTCTGTTCCCGGTTGTGCGCCTAAGATTGGGAATATTTAATATTGATGTTATAATTGTGGGTGAAAAGTCTAATTTTTAGAAAGTTAATGCCAGCTAAAGATATTTTTCATGATGCTGTTAGGATAGGGTTAGAAAAAGAAGGTTGGGTGATTACAGATGATCCTTTAAGGATAGAAGTTGGTGATGTAGAAATGTATATTGATCTCGGTGCGGAGCAAGTTTTAGCTGCTGAAAGAGAAGGAGAAAAAATAGCGGTAGAAATTAAGAGTTTTATTGGTACATCTAATATCTCTCAATTTCATCAAGCCATTGGACAATTTTTTAATTATCATTTGGCATTAGAAGAACAGCAACCAGAACGAGTTTTATATTTAGCTGTTCCTTCAGGAATTTATTACTCTTTCTTTCAATTGCAGTTTATTAAAACAGTTGTTGAGCGTTCCCAACTTAAAATCATGATTTATGATCCAGTTCAGGAGGTAATTGTAGCATGGAAAAACTAGAACAATATCGCAATTATGTCAAACAAGTGATCACAGAATATGCTCAATTAGGTTCAGCTAAGGATGAAATTGAACAACAATTGATTTTTGATACTTTTGGTGATCATTATCAATTGATGTATGTGGGTTGGAAAAATAGAAAACGGCAGCATGGTTGTGTTTTGCATTTAGATATTAAAGATCAGAAAATTTGGATACAACATGATGGAACTGAGATTGGTATAGCAGATGAGTTAGTTAAATTAGGAGTGCCAAAATCAGATATTGTTTTAGCATTTCATGAACCTTTAGTGAGACAATATACAGGTTTTGCTGTTGGTTGATTTTCACGCTTTTGATGTCATATTAAGAATTTTCTTTGTCTGAATCAGGATATCCAGGATTTAAGGATTTACAGGATGTTATTTAAATTGTGTCGGTTGGGTTGACGGATGTTACCCAACATTTTGGTGATTTTGTGATTTAATTTTGTTGGGTTGCGCTTTCTTTGTACCCAACCTACATAATTTATTAGTATTAACACGGTTAAGCTAACCGCTTTTTTGCTAAATTAATGACAGTTTTGGGATATGAGATAGGAACTTTTTCAAATTGCTCTAGTCATAAGTGCTATGGGAGTCCTACTTGAATCTTGCTCAATATACTGAGACTCAATCCTTGATTATATGCGGTTTACGGTTTACAGCTTGTTCAAAAATCAAATAGGAGTCCTATATGTATTTTATTCTAACAAGTGAGAATATCACCTATGCCTACTCCAGAGAATCATCCTCAGAAAAAAGATTATCATATAAACAGACAAAAAGTAGCACAAACTGTCCTGATCTTAACTGCTTTTATCCCATTAACAACTCAAAGTGGTTTAGGAACTCAGTTATTAAGCAGCTTAGATAAATACTTAATTCCAGTAGCGGAAGCAAGTCCCACTCAAATAGCGCAAAAACCCCTGAAATTGCGACAAATTCAGCAATTGCCAAAAGTCCAATATGATTTGGTTGTTGTTAAAGACGAAAAATTGGTTAATCAATTAGGTGCGGCAACAATTTTGATTAATAGTAAAGAGATATTTGTTGTTGATGACAGTGGTAAAAAAACAATTGCACCAGATGGTCAATACAAACTTTCTAACAATTTAATTATTGAGGTTGCTCAAGGCAAAGTAATCAATCAGGCTATATTTGATTTAGGGAATAAAAATCCTGCTGCTAATGGTTCATGGGATCAGTCTTCATGGACTGATCAAGGAGGTTGGAAAGATTGGTCAAGAGGTAGTGCAATAGATTCTAAATTGAGTAATGTGGCACGTACTTTACCTAATTCAGTAGTGCGTAACACATTACAAAATATTATTCAACAAGAAGTAAAACTTCAAAAAATTCAAGGCATCCCAAGAAGCAGACCCATCGAACGATAAAAATATAACCAGCATTGGCTGAAGAATAATGTAGAGATGTTCCGTGTAATATCTCTACAAAGATTATCTAAATCAGGCTATATATTAGGAATACAAGGAATTTAAAACAATGAACCTGATCATGAAATTGAGTAAATTATGTAATTTAAGATGTACATATTGCTATGAATATGATGAATTAGCAAATAAAGAGAGAATGTCTTTAGATGGGATAGAGTTTTTTTTCAAAAATATGGCAGATTATATGATTAAAGAAGAAAAAAACTTCTCATTAACTCTTATTTTTCATGGAGGTGAAGCCCTTTTATTACCCCATAATTACCTTAGATCAATTTGTGAACTCAAAGATAAATATTTGACAAAAAATGGGATTAATACGAGAACTACTGTTCAGAGTAATTTATTCAAAATATCCTCTAAAACTTTAGATTTATTAGAAGAACTAGAGATTCAGTTAGGATTTTCCTTAGATGTCTTTGGAGAACAGCGTCTTGATATTGCTGGTAAAGTTTCTCAAGATCAAGTTTTAGATAATTTACAGATTTTATTAGATCGTCAAATTCCCGTTGGTGGAATTTCTGTTATGCACGCGCTCAATGTAGATAAAGCATTACAAACTTACCAGTTTTATAATGAATTAGGAATAGATTATCGAATTTTACCTATTCATAGCAGCCGGGAAATTCTTCCTGAGCGGATGAGTAATTTATTATTAAGTCATCAGCAAACTATTAATGCTTTAAAAATGATTGCTAAAGCTCAATTTAGTGAAATCTCTCATATTACTGTCCAGCCACTTAATGAGTATTTTCAAGCAGCCGTGAGATATATAATAAATTCTACAATTGACATTTATAATCCCTATATTCATGATTGGGCTTGGATTGTCAATACTAATGGTGATGTTTATACTCATGGTGATGCTTATTTAGCGGAGGGTTTAATGGGTAATATTTTTCAACAAACTGTAAGTGAAATTTTTCAATCTCAGGATTTTGTAAATGTGACTAATCACCGGATGAAAAGGGGGGAACTTTGTCGTCGTTGTCAATATGATCGAAAATGCAATCAAATTGCAATTACAGAAGCGATTCCTAGTGAGCGCGTTTACGATTCATGTGGTATTTTGCAATGTGCAATTGCTAAACCGATGATTGAATTTATGATAGATGAAATTAGAAATTCACCTGATAGTCAATCAATCTTTGAAGTGTATAAATGACCTATTTTGCTAGGATAAATTTATTAATTGTGGACTGTATCAATGTAAAACCTAGATAAATCAAGGTATCGGGGATGATTCAAATTAAAATGCTTGCACTTTCTTGATATTTCCAGAAATTCAAAATCACAAAACTCCTAGAACTACTGAGTCCTTGATCTCCTTGAACTCCCTAAGTCTCACGAAAATACTTTTCAAACATCCTCTTATGGGTGAAGCATGGGGAAGATAACTTTCCTTATTCCCTGCTAAAATCTTCTTTCAAACTCAATGATCGCCCGACTATCATCAGTGAAATTTGTGGAAGCACGAACCCGAAAATCGTCATTAATTCTGTAATTAATACCCCATTGGAAGGGGTCACTAGCGGTTAAAATTTTGATCGTAGAAAAAGAAAATTTGCTAGAAATATCCACACCTGCTTCTAATGCTAATTCTATAGTCGAGTTGCTTTTACCTGCTTCGGGTTTATCAGAAAGAATGGTAGGAAATATCCGCAGTTCACTTAAACCAAAAGCATCACCAATTTGGTTAAATGCTGCTTGAAAGTTATTGAAAACAGCCGAACCAGCAATATTAATTAAACCCAATGTTGTGTCACCACGTCCTTGGGTGTCTACAAACCCACCTCCTAACAAAGTAACAATTTCTGTTTGTGAACGTGAGGGACTACTTTTCAATTCTAAATTCTCATTTAGTTGACTAGCGGGACCTTTAACTATTGCTTCGACGCGGACGGTTTCTAATTCTGATAACCCTGTAGAAACTTGTCTGCTGAGATCAATAGTTTGGATTCCATCTAATACTTTAGCAAACATTTTAATATCTAACTCAGGATCACGAGGATCAGAAGTTCTAAAAGTTGCACTATGTTTATAGTTACGAGCTAAATTGAATTGGGTGGTAAACAAATTTACGCCACCTTTGGTTAATCTGATAGTTCCTGCGGGTATAGGATTATTTAAAGTACCACTCACATTTAAATCACCAGTTGCGAGGAAGTTGAAAACAGGTGGACGAACTATTTCTACACTGTTTCCTAGCTTGATTTGTAAATTATTTAATCTGGTTATTCCGCTTTCAATATCACTGGTTTTGTTTTGTTTACTGGCTGCAAAAATTGATAAATCAGAACCTGTTTGAGATAAGGTTTTTGTATCAGATTCTGTTAGTAAAACTTGACCATTGGATAATTCTATCTCACCACCAATTGCTGGTTGTAATACTGAACCTGTAATTTCTAAATTACCACTTGCACCACCTTGATATAATCCCTTGAGATTTAATACTAATTGTTCTAGTTTCACACTCAATGGTTTATCTATTTGGATGTTTTGACTGTTGAAAATTGGTATTTCTCCTGTGGCTTCTATTTTACCATTGCTAAACTGCCCTTGGAGGTTTTCTACTAATACTTTATTAAAATCAAATTCGGCTTTTCCAGACACATTGGTTAGTTTACCTTGTAAAGCTTGGGCTGCAAATGTGGCATTATTAAGAGAGGCAGTACCTTTAACAGATGGTTGTTGTCTGGTTCCCCTCACAGCTAAATCTACTTCTCCTTTACCTGTTTCAAATGTTATTTGATTAGTGAAAAGATTTAATAATCCTAAACCTTCATCTTTGACTTTGACATCTAGAGTAATTTGATTGTTGTTTGGTTCTACAGATGCAAATGGTAATTTATAGGGAATATCACCAGTAATGTTAACTGGTTCGTTTCCTACTGCTATGACTTGACTGCCAAATTTCAAACGTCCATCAGCATAACTAAAACCTGCATTGGCTGACTGTATTGGTTTTTGATTGAGTGTTCCTTCTGTGATTTCTAATTGTCCTCTAGCTTGGGGGTTGGCTATACTACCAGCTATAGCAGCATCAATGTTAAGATTACCGCTAATTCCTACGGGGATTTTGACGAAGTTATTTAATAATTGAATGGGGAAATTTTCAACTGTTAATTTTCCTGATTGTTCTTCACCACCAACATTACCAGTAAAGGCTATTAGTCTATCTTTCGCTGCGATGCGTAAAGGTTGTAACCGCAAAACACCTTTTTCAAAACTACCTTCAGCAATGACTTTTTCGGCACGATAAAAACGATTAGGTTCTGTTTCTCTACCCCAAGTAAAGTTTTGTCCTTGTAGGTTAAATTGTGCTGTTAGTCCGTTTTTTGTTGCGGTATTGATGGCAATTTCACCGTTAAAATTTCCCTTTAAGTCTTTTAAATCTGGTATTGGTTTAGATTCTAATCGCTGTTGTTCTTGTGCTGCTAGGAGTGCATCAATTTCTGCTAAACGTTGAATTTGATTGAATAAAGTTTGATTTGCTAAACCTCGCGGGTTGGTGGTTAAATCTGCTGCGGTACCGTAGGTTGGAGGTGTTAAACCTCTTTGTAAATCTTGGATTTCAAATATTTGGGCAACGGTGAGTAAATCTTGAATTTTGCCTTGGTTGATGTTAATTTTGGCTTGTACTTGGGGACCTTGAGGAGTTTGTTTGAGGTTAGCATCAAAGAGGTAGCGACTTTGATCGTTGATAAATTCGCTGTTTGTTAAGGTGGTTAAATTATTGTTGTATTGAAATTCGGTGGTGAAGCGATCGCCTTTAATTCTACCAAGTTGCGGTTTGGCGATCGCAATATTTCCCCGCGTTGCTAATGTTTTTTGATTTATTTGCAAATCTCCCGTTAATGAACCAGCTAATGCACTTTGTCCCAAAATCGGATTATTAGGTAAGTTTAAATTTAAGTTTAAATTTAACACTTGTAAGGGTAAATTATTAACTTTAACTGCCCAATTGTCGCCTTGAGATTGACCTGTTGCTGATGCTTGTTGCCACTGTAATAAAAAGGCGCTAGGTTGATTATTGGCATTTAATTTAGCTGCTAGTCTGTCTCTTTTACCAGCAACATCTAAACTTAAACCCCTTCCTTGCACTAAATTAATGTTACCAGTTAATAATGGTTCAAAGGCAAACTTTTGTATTTTGCTTTGCACTTGCAAATTTCGCAATCCCAAAGATCCAATAACATTCGGTGCTGTGATTTTCCCGGTAATTTGTCCTTTAAAATCGGCTTTTCCGCCTACATTTACAGCATTAGGTAATTGCAAAGGTAATTGTTTGAGGTCATAATTTTGCGTTTGAACATTGAGATTTAATTGAGTAATTTCTGGTATACCTGGTTGTTTAGCATCGGCTAAAATATAACCACTGGCGTTTAAATTTGGAGTTCTTGCTTGGGGAATAGTTAATTGTTGACCATTCCAAGAAACTACAGCATTTAAAGGAGAATTAATTCCCGGAATACCTCGACTAAACTGCACTTGACCAGTAGCACGAATATCAGCTAATTTCGCAGACCCAACAATACCAGCAACTTTTAACTGACCTGCAAATTTACCTGATAATTGTTGATTTAAACGTTTTAATTGTACACCATAACTATTAACTAATGTTTGGTAATGACCATTAGCAAGTTGAATATTAGACGCTGTAACTGTTCCCCCAGCAAGATTTAACTTTGCTTGACCATTTGCTTGAATAGTTTCCGGTTGAAAAGATGCAACATTACCAGCAACATTAAACTCACCAACTAACGCACCTTGTATTTGAGGTGGAACATTTGCTAATCTCTGCACAGGTACATTTTTAACTGCAACTTGCGCTTGATAACGACCATTACTAACTTGAATATTTTTAGCTGTAATTGTGCCATTATTAACTTTTAAACTACCTTCACCAATAGCACCGAAATTATTGAAGTTGAAATTTTCGGTATTACCTGCAATAGTAAATTTCCCGGCAATGGGATTATTTAAAATGGGGGGAGATTGTTTTAATATTGTCCCTAAACGCACATTTTGAGCTATCAAGTCAGCAATAAAGTTTTTATCTTCTAATTGAAGACGAGAAATGGCAACTTTACCGCCAGCAATATTAATATTTGCATCTTCTGGACGAATATTAGTAATTTTAAAGTTTTCAGAAGTTCCTGAGATGACTAATTTACCGTTAAATGCTGCGTTATTTAAAGAGATATTTTCTAATTGTTGTGAGTTGAGAAATGGGGTTAATTTCACACCCGAAGCTTGAGCGACAGCTTGCCAACTTTGAGGATTATAATTACCATAAACCCGGATTATATTACCAGCAATATTAACAGCAACATTACGAAAATCAACTGTACGATTTGGGTTGATAATTGTTTCACCAGTAGCAGCATAAGTGGCTTGGGGAGCTTGCCATTTTACGAAAGTTTGGATATTGTTAGCTGTACCAATGAGGTTAGCTGTAGCTGAAACAGTGCCAATTTTGAATGTAGAGTTAATATTATCATTATAAAGTTTAGCGATCGCATCCCCTGGAACATTTTTAGAAGTTAAATTAACATTGATTTGCGGTACTTTCCCCAGGGCAATTTTTCCCGATCCGGTAACTTCACCACCTAATTTTATTTGTCCTTGAATATCCTTGAGAGTCAGCAGAGCATCACGAGTTGAAAGTTCAAATTTACTACTAACTTTCTCAAAATCAACTTGATCAATTTTGGCAGTTTTGATATTAGCCACAGTTCCTGAAAGCACAGGTTCGTCAATATTTCCTAATATCTGTAAATTGGCTTTTACCACCCCACTCACAGGAAATGGTGATTGAACTTTGAGAGTTTCTAAGGCATTTGATAAACTTACTGCATTGACACGCCCTGATAAATTAAAGCCTTTGCCTCGGTCAATCAAACCTTTAGCAGTCAGGGGAATTTTTCCATAATTACTAACTACATTATCTAACTCTATAGCTAATCCTTGAAACTTGACATTTCCCTGAGTATTACTTAATAGTTGTGGGACTTGGGGAATTTGTAGAGTTACAGCTTGTAAAGCAGCAGTACCATCTAATAAAGTTTGTTGATTTGGTATTAATTGAATTTGTAAATCACCATTTACCCGACCAGCTTGTAAATTTATTGGTAATTGAATCAAACGAGTAATATCTGCGGCTAATAAATCTTGCGTTTTTACCTTTAAATTACCTTCTAAATTTGCCTGGGCGCGGAGATTTCCTTGCAGGAAAATATTACCTCCGTTCTTTGGTTTTCCGGCTACGTCAAATTTAATTAGTCGGTTATTTTCTATCAATTGGGCAGTTCCATATAAACCTGAAAATGTTACAGGTATTAGAGACTGGTGACTGGGGACTGGTGACTGCGTTTTCTGGTTTCCTACTAATATTAACTTGGCGTTGCGAACGCGCAGTTTATCTAAATCGGTTTTAATCAGTCCTGGTTTTCCTAGTGGGGCGATAGTGGTAGTGATCCAGCGTCCTTGGTTATCCTGTTCAATATAAATATCTGGGTTAATTAAAGTAACATCTAATTTTAATTGGCGGTTAATAACTAACTGCCAAGGATCAAAACCAACGTCTACCGCTTCTATTGTCACCCGATCTGTATCTATGGGTGTTGCAGGGATAGCTGAAGCAGCAAACCTGACTCCGGTGAGGGAAAATTCTTTGACTTTTCCCAGTTCAACTGGACGGTTGAGGGTATTGGTAAGATTTTGTTGCGCTAGAGGTGCTAACTCTTTTTGGATAAATTCTCTTAACCGCCAAATACCACCGATGATTACAATTAGCAACAACGCACCTAAAGCCATGCTACCACGACTCAATATCATCAACCATAAGCATTTGCGGCTTACGGTTGGGGTTTCTTGATCTTGTTTGGAAGTGTTAGACATGGGTTTGCACTCTGGAAATTGCCGGAGTTAGATGGCACGCTGCTATTTATAATTAGCACAAGATTTAGCTATGTCACTTCTAGAATATAGACCAGTTTACATATTTCCCCAGGTTTAGCCAGAGATTAGCACAATTAGGGTTTGATTTGCCTGAAATCTTGAAAAATGTACCTTTCGTCTATTGTTGGCTTTCCCAGATGCACAATCTCGAACTTTAATAGAAATAATATAAACGTAAAGTCAAAGGATTAAAGATGCGTGTTTTTGTACTACTATTCAATGCGGGAACTGATAATGAAGGGATTCACTCGATTCGGGTGGGCGATCGCAATACAATCATGATGTTTGAATCAGAGGATGATGCCACTCGCTTTGCTTTAATGTTAGAAGCGCAAGATTTCCCCACCCCCACAGTTGAAGGAATGGATGCTGAGGATATCAAGGAATTTTGTGAAAGTGCGGGTTTTGGCTGGGAACTTGTGCCAGAAAATAGTAATATCGTGGTGACACCTCCAGAACAGAACGTAGAAGAAACTGATTGGAAACCAGAAGGTCAAACTCAAAATAACTATGATAATAGTTCTCAGTCAGAAGAACAGGAAATGTCTGCTTCTGAACTAGACAGCTTCCGTCGCAGACTAGAAGGGTTATTGTAAGTAGTCATTAGTCATTAGTTGTTGGGAAAGTAGGGAATAGGGAATAGGGAATAGGGAATAGGGAATAAGTAAAGAATTTTCTACCCAGTCACCAGTTACCAGTCACCAGTCACCAGTCACCAGTCACCTGTTCCCTTACCTCACCAATAAATTCTCAACTAAAATAGGATTGCTAGATTGCTATATGCGAATTTTGCTAGTTGAAGATGAACCAGGAATAGCTCAATTTATCAGTCAAGGACTCAGAGAGATGAGTTACGCTGTTGATGTGGCTCATGATGGTGAAGAAGGTAAGGAATACATCTTTGCTGCTGAGTATGACATTATCATCTTAGATATTATGCTACCCAAAATTGATGGGTTAAAGCTACTAGGAGAATTTCGCCAGCAAAAAATTAAAACTCCAGTCTTACTTTTAACAGCACGGGATACTGTAGAAGATCGGGTAAAAGGGTTAGATCAGGGTGCGGATGATTACTTAGTCAAACCTTTTGCATTTTCAGAACTACTAGCACGGTTACGAGCTTTGCAACGTCGCCCACCATTACAATTTAACACCATTTTACAGGTTGGTGATTTAACTATGGATGTAGTCACAAGGGAAGTTCAGCGTGGAGGACGTTTCATTGAACTTAGCCCCTTAGAGTTTAAACTTTTAGAGTATTTATTGCGTAATTCCAATACAGTAGTTACCCGTACACAAATAGGTGAACACGTTTGGGATTTTGATTTTTATAGTGATTCTAATGTTGTAGATGTATATGTTGGTTATTTGAGACGGAAAATAGATCGGGGTTCTGATCAGCCACTACTGCATACAGTTAGAGGAGTAGGATATTGTCTCAAGGGAATAGGTGATAGGTGACTGGGGATTGGTAATTGGTAATTGGTAATTGGTAATTGGTAATTGGTAATTGGTAATTGGTAATTGGTAATTGGTAATTGGTAATTGGTAATTGGTAATTGGTAATTGGTAATTGGTAATTGGTAATTGGTAAT
>NZ_JADEXH010000054.1:0-29132 GCF_015207205.1 Sphaerospermopsis sp. LEGE 08334
ACTATTATCCAAGGCATAACCCAACCAACACTCAACGTAAAGACGGGTGTTCAAAACCGGATAATCATTTTTTGGCAAGGATTTGAGGATGTCTTTGACAATCTTGGGAAATGAATTTATAATCATGATCAAATCAATATTTTGATATAGCTTGCTCAAATTTTAATATATTTTGGGCTATTTTTATCACAGATTTCTTAACATTCAACACTTCTGAATTAGTAGGATTTCCTAATTATCCTCATCCTCATCATAATTAAACATAAAGACAAATTTCTGTCTTGGTAAAACTAGCATAGGTAAATATATAGGATGATCGTCCCAACCTTTGCTCTTTTCACCATTTTTTTCACCTTTCTGATAACAAACCAGTAATGTTGGTACATCAGGATATGTTTTTTTTGCATATTCTGACCAAGTACCTGATCCAAATCCAAACATCCATTTAAAAGGTTCTTTTCTGGGCATATCTAATCCTTGTTTCTTATTTTTTATACCCCTGCGAACATTTAATCTTCCCTGTGTTAAACCTTTGGATTTAATATCTGTTAATGCTTTAATTATGCGTTTATTTTACCATTCTTCAGATGGAACATAATAACTTTTAGTCAGACTGATAATCTCAATCATCAAATCTATATCTACCGGATAATATTCTTCATCATCTTGATAATTATTTAAAAGGTTTTCAATTTTGTGAAAATTCTCCTTAATATCTTCTTGTTTATAAGCGGGACTTTGGGGAAAAATCAATTTTCCTGGTTTTAATACATTAATAGTAGATGGATCTAAAACATTAGAACGAGTTGGTTTAATAGTCCCTCCTATCCAAACAGGTTGAATTTTAATATTATGAATATCATCTCTGTTTTTTAATCTCGTCAATTTCATCATCATCAATAATTACACAATGTTTAGTATTATCTGAGAAAAATAAATCTCCTCCCATGTAACTATTTCCTGGTTCTGGTAATGCTGCACAAAATTGCGGTTTACAAGGATTAGAAAGTTTTTGTAAGAGTAAACTTTGGGGAGTCGCAGTAATTTGTACATAGACATGATTAGGAATTTCTTCACGAATTTCTCCTATTTGTGCAAAAGTAGAACTGTCAGCAATTACATCTTTACCTTGTTTAGATTGTTTTGCTTCATTAGTATTTAAACTAGCATTGTCAGCTTCATCATCAAAAATCAATGCTGGAAAGTTTTTAACTTTAGCTATTTTTAAAACTGTCAATAATCTTTTTAAGTGAGCAACATTTTTTGTGGTTACTAAAACCACTCCTGTATCTTTAATATAGGGTATAACTTTAGTTTTAGCAAAATCAGTAGGATCGTCTTTCCATGCTTCCCAGTCAAAAATAACAGGACCCCCTTGAATTTGATTATTAAACCTATTAGCTGTTTGTTCTCCTAACCATGTATTGTTAGATGTGAGGATAATAAAACAACGAAAATTATTTTCATGCGCTAGTGCTAAAGTGGCAATTGTTGTATTAGTTTTCCCACTTTGAACTCTTCCATAAATTAATCCTGTTGTTCCATTAGGAATGGGATCTAGTCCTTGATAAATTTGACTAACTAAACCTGTACCATTTTCTCCCACATCACCCAACCCGAAGTTTTGGGAATAAACATTCACACAATTTTGAACAACCTCAATTGCAGTTTCTTTAAGTTTCTGAGCTTCAGTTGCTTCAATTTATTTTTCTAATCTCTTGATTACTTTATTAATACAAGATCCTGAAGTAATAATGTTATGATTTTTCATGATTATTTTTATGCTGATAAAATTATGTTTGGCCAGTTGTTTTGTGGTACTGTGCGTTCTAAGGGTACTCTTCCTGTACCTTTTACATAATAACTACCCCTTGGTTCTCGTTTAACAGAAATACGTTGACTAGATAAACCGTTATTTAAATCAAAAAGACTAGATAACTGTTCTTCAGATAAGCAACAAATACCATCACGATGACAAATCAAGGCTATAAATAATTGCACATTGGGATATGTTTCACGAAATTTCTGAATAGCCATTTCTTCTTGTATGCTAAAAATAAATGACCATGAAGAAGTAGGTTTTTTTGAGATTTTAAATAAAATAGCCGATTCTTTATTTGTAATCTGGACAAGATACAAAGATGAATGAATCGAAGATAAATAATTAATAGATACATTTGGGATTTCTTTGAGTAGACGTAGAAAAGCCGCACCTTGTAAAAACTCTAGATCATTAATGCTCATGGGTGTTTTGATAGATACTATATACATTGTAATCCATTTTACAAGTTTTAGGGAAGAGCGATACCTACGATAAGCTACCACTAACGCAAATAGATCATCAAAACTTTTGCAGTTATAACCCACATTCCGAACTTCGTTTTGTAATATACAAAGACTACAATAATTGGGGTTAATGGTCGTTCTCTACACAGATAATTTCAAAAATCAAATACCAGTCCTATATTTAGATTATTTTGATATTTATTAAAATAGTGCAGTTGAAACTATCAGGAAGAGATTAATATATAAATATTATCCGATTCCCTAATTATTAAATTTTTCCAATTGATTAATTTCTTCCTGGGAAAGTAATTTTTTGGCAACTCTAACAGGTAAATGTTCTGCATTATCACGGTTATTAATAGGAGTTTTTAACCGTAAACTATATATTTCTTCTCCTGCTTCTTGTGAACTTTTTTGATCTATTTTCAGATAAACTTGATTTGGATAGGTACGTAATAATCTTGTTTGTAAACATCCTTTTAAATCTCTTGCATTTTTAGCTAGTTCGCTTTCTTCTCCAAATATTTCTCCTGCTGCTTCCCACGCATGATTTAAGGCGACAATTTCTTTTACTAATGTTTCTATTGATGGTTGTTGAAATATATCTTTCATGGTGATTTATTGAGTTAGGTTTTTTCATCGAACCGCAGAGACGCAGACTTCACAGAGGAATAGGATTTTTAGAAAGATTTTGTTTTTGTAAATCCTGGTTAATATGGTGATTGTTTTGCTTCTGATTCTAATTGATTAATTATCTGTTTCCATTTTTGTACTTGATTTTGACGTTCAGTTAATTTTTTATAATCTGGTTGCGGTAAACCCAATCTAACATCATATCTCCCATATTTTGGTGGTAATCCGATAAAATTTGTAGTTCCTGTATTTGGTAAAATTTGATAATCAGTTCTTAATAATTTTTCACAAGACCATTGCCAACCAAGAGTATGATCATGTGCTTTACCTCCTAATTTTCTAATCTTTTTAACTGATAATGGTTGAGAACCAAATAAAACACTTTCGATATAATCATTTTGAGGAAAAATTCTAGTTTCACTTCCTCTACCTCTAAAAAATTCCACAATAAAACCATTCTCTCCTAAATCAAAAATACATATTTCTGTCTCATCGCTACCATCTGATTGTAGTCTTTGAACATCTTGATCTGTTCTCAAATCATGATTGATAATCTGATAAGATTGCATAGGTAGTAAAATTTTTATTCTCATAAAACTATTACTATAATTAGCCCAAAATCCTTGACGTTTGTTTAACTGGTTTTCCTCTTTGTCTTTGATACCAATTCTTTGAATAATTAAATCTACTAAATTAGAAAAATCTTGATAATTAACTGCACCAATCCAAATTCTTAACTTCTGTCTAGCTTGACTAGATAATTTTGATTGTTTGCTAGAATTATGATAGTTTGTTTTTAACCAATTAACTAACTCTGGATACCTACCAACTATTGATGTAGAAAGATGATTTAAAATATATTCTACAGATTGAATTTGCTCGGTTTCCTCCATTTGTTCAAAACAACGTAATAACCAATTAACTTTATCTAAAGTAACTGGATGTAGTTGTTTAGTAAAATAAGGTGCTATTTCCAAAACATAATCTTTAAATATGGTAAGATTCGGGAGAACATGATTGATTTTTGGCAATAGTTCATTATGAGTTAAATTTTGGTCACAAATAATTTTTACCATTGCTTTTTTCGGCTCATTTGCTCCCAAAGCAACCAAAATTTTAATAACTAGATTATCCTTCACGGAAATTGAATTACTCCACAAAATAAAACCATTAACTAAGTGTGATGTGATTACATTTTTTTGACCATGATAAAACCAAGCTAAACGACGAATTAAGGTAAAATATAACCATTGATTTTCTTGTGAAATATGCCAAATTTTTAAAGATAAATCTTTTCTGTCTACTTCTGGTATTTCTTCCCAAATTCGCTCATTATCAATACACCATATCCATTCTATTAAACTAATATCTTGAATTCTATTCTGCTCAATTTTTTCCTTCAATGCTGATATTGAGAGATTAATATTACTTGATTTTTGTTTTGCAGCGAGTTCAATTAATCTATGGGGTTGATGATCTGGTACACTAAATTCTTGGAGGTTGAATTTTTGGTTAAACATAATTTTCTACTTATCTATTTTTGCTTATCTATTTGATTTAAACTACTCAAATCTTGTCCTTTAAACTGAATCCGAAATACTACTTTTCTATCTGTTGGTAAATCTCCTGGTTTTGCATCATTTTCACCTCTTCCTACTACCATGATTTTTTTCTCTAATTGTGATTTATGAGTTTTGTTAGAAAATGGCATTTTATATAATGTATATTTGGCAACCTGCCAAGCTCTGTTTAAACTTAATTCCATGTTAAAATCAGCTTTACCTTCAGCACTGGTATGGCCTTCAATAATTACTCTTTCAATTTGATCTTTAACTCTGGGAGTTTCAAAAATTACTTTGCTATAAATGGGGATTAATTTTTGTAGGGTTTTTTCACCTTGAGGATTTAATTTTGCACTGTTGGTTTCAAATAAGATGCTATCTCTCAAGCTGATATCTCCGGTATTGGGGTCAACTTTTGCTTCAATATTATTAGCTTTTAATTGTCTTTCTAACTTATCTATTAAGATTTCGGTAATGTCTTTTTGCGCTTGATTAAGCTGAATTAATGCAGAAATAAAAAGCAGTGCAAAAAACATTAATAAACCTGACATTAAATCACCAATAGAAAGATAAATTGCGGGATCTTCTTCTTGATCATCTTGATTTTTGAGAAAGTTTAAATTATTAAACATGAGATAATTTACCTGTTGATTGTTATTTTTACTGTAGGTTGGGTTGACGTAAGGAAACCCAACATTTTATTTATCAGGAAACTCAACATTTCGTTTATAAAGAAACTCAATATTTGGTTTACTTGTTGGGTTTCACTTCGTTCAACCCAACCTACGTTAATTTAAACGACGTTCTTTTTCAATTATCACTAATGCGTTATTTGCATTTTCTAAGATATTGGCACATAATTTTTTCATAGAATCATCAGCTTCATCAAAAAATTTAGTTTGCCATTGTGTTGATTTATCAATGTATTGATTAAGATGATTTTGCCAATTATTTAGAAGATTATTAAAATCTTGAGTTACAGTACCAATATTCCGCGATAATTCTTGCAGTTGAGCTATTCTTGCTCCTGAATTTAAACCCATCGCTTCTGTTAGTGCTTGGGTATCTTTTACCTTATTGTGCAGATTATTAGTTGTTGCTGTAATTTCCTCCATCCCTCTGGTAACTTCATTTATTGTATGAGTTAAATCTTTCATTAATGATGTTCTGCGTTGGGTTTCTTCTTGGAAAGCATTCCGTAAATCATTCACTACTTCCTGTAAAGCATTTCTTTGTGTTCCTAATGTACTTTCTAAGAGTTGATTTTGATCATTGAAGAATTGATTTAAACTATTTTGATATTCAATTCTAAATGTTTGTAATTCCTCTTGTACTGTAACACGGGTTTGTTGTAATGTCTCATCAATATTTGATAATGTTTGTTCTAAATTATCCTTTGCACTGTTCATTAATTGTGATGCTTCTCTACCTACGGTTTCTAATGTTTGAGTTTGGGTTTTAAAACTTTCATTGGTTTCCGTGATAATTTGTGAAAATGCAGAATAAACCCTTGTTAACATCTGGTTTTGTTGTTCAGATTGAGTTGTTAAAGATTGTTCTAATTCTCTTCTAATTCCTTTAAATGTATCCGCTGCTTGTTCTGCACTTTTTTGGAATGCTTCCCGTTGAGATTCCATTCCTGTGATACTTGTTTCTACTGATCTAGTAATAGAAACTCCGGTTTCTTGTAAAACGTTAGTTGTGTCTGTTTGGAAATCATGTAAGGTAGATTGTAAGCTATTGGCAAAATTATTTAACTCTCCTAATGTTTGTTGTTGAAATTGTTGAATTGTGACGATTGAATTAGCTAATTTTTCAGATATTCCCCCTAATTCATTGTTTAATTTTGTGACTGCTGCTGATGCTTGTTGAGTTAATATCGCACTTTGATCTAGTCTTTCTACTACTGGAATAATTAGTTGATTTTTCATTTCACTAATTAAGTTTTCGAGTACATTTTTTTGAGTTGTGGTAATTTGGGTTAGGGTTTTTTGGGAATCGGCAATATGATTAAATGCGGGCGTTAATCTGGTTTCTATGGTTTTATCCAATTGACTACTAACCGCTTTCCCTACTTCTATACCAATAGTTTCTGCGTCCAGTTTTTCCGCTACTTGTTGTAATGCTTGGGTTACTTTTAAACTGGCGTTAAAATCAAAGTTTCTAAAATTTGCAGCGATTTCTTTTAAACTGTTGATTGCATCTTCTCGATTATCTTTTTTAGGAACGGTAATTTTATGTAATTTTCTTCTTAGCTGATCATGTTGTGATTATCTAATGAAGTCTGTGAAAAATAGAATAATAGTAAATACACTTCCTACACCTAACCCCACTAATGAAGTAGAAAATGCTGTTTGCATTCCTGCTAATAATGTTCCTACTCCTTTCATTAAAGCATCTGTTTGGTTTAAGCTATCTAATGAAATATCTGCTATTCCTGATCTACCCAATGGAATATCTGCTATTCCTGATTGAATACCATAAAATGTTCCTAAGACTCCAATGGATGTACAAATTGTACTAATAAATCTTAAATTACTGCGTGTTGATTGATGAAATATATCTGGATATTGTTTAAGGATGTATTTATCATTGGTTTTTATAGGATTTCTATGATAATTATTTTCTGTTTCTAAATGCTCGTTAATCCATTTTCTTTCAACATAAGTATCTCTTTCTAATTCTTTGATTATCTTCTTAATAAAATTAGATTCTTGACAATATTTTATTACTGTAATTATTTCCCAAATGAATCCTAGTATAAAAACTATGGCGATCGCCACATAAAATAAACTTGCTGGTACTTCTATCATGTATCAAACCTCTATTTTTTGTGATCAAAAAGCTGCTGTAACCTATTTTCGGTAAAGGTTGATTTATCAAAACTTTTACCGCAGTATAAAATTATCTACATCTAGATAAGTTAAAAGTTCAGTGTCTAACTTGGCAAATATGATTCAGGATATGTCTTAGCATTCAATAGTGATTTATCTTTCTTTGGTTTTTTATTTAGCCTTGATTATATATATTGCATCAATTTCAGTATAAGTACAAACAGTAATTATACTAATTTTATGCAAAAAAAAAATACATTTTTATCTTGGTTTAATACTTACTTAGATTGAGGAAGTTTTAGGAATACAGGACTTAGGCAAAACAGGAGGAAAGTAGGGATAATTCTAGCTTTTTCGCTTGAGGATTTAGCTTGGTGGATCGAAACTGATGCGTTTAGAAATAGTAAAGGAAATAAACTCAGCTATAATATAACTAACAAGCAAATAAAGACTAGGAAAATAAATATGATTACAGTAGAATTTCAAACCATTATTGAAAATGGGATGATCAAAATTCCCGAACAGTACCAACAACAGTTAAAACAACCCAAGATAGTTAAAGTCACTCTTCAACAAGAAACTTCTGAACATTCTGGAAATTACCTTCAATATTTATTGGAACATCCTTTAAATATAGAAAAATTAACTCCAATTAAACGAGAAGAAATTTACGAAAACGAATAAAAACATGACGATTTTTTTAGATTCAAATATCTGGATATATGCAGTTAATCAGAGTCAAGATATCCGAAAACACCAAATTGCTAACCATCTAGCCACACAAACAGGACTTTATTTAAGTACCCAGGTAATCAATGAAGTTTGTGTAAACCTAATCAAAAAAGGAAATTTTTCCGAAAATCAAATTCAAAATATTATTCAAGGTTTTTATCAAATTCATCATATCATTCAACTCGATTTGAATATATTTTTGAAAGCATCCACATTAAGAAAAAAATATTTATTCTCATTTTGGGATAGTTTAATTATCGCCAGCGCACTATCAGTTAATGTAAATCAACTATATTCAGAGGATATGCAAGACGGTTTTACAGTAGAAGGATTACAAATTATTAATCCTTTTCTCTAAACGATAGCGCGATAAGTGATCGCTCAAAATTGAAACATACAAAAAAGACATTTTTACTTCTGAATCCTGTAAGGGTTTAGCACTGCTAAACCCCTGCTCATAATGTATATTATCCTCCTAATTCCCCTACTTTGACTTAGCCTCCAAATTTTCTAACCGACTTTTTAACTCTTGATTTTGTTTTTTGAGTTGATCTAATTCTTCCCGCATTTGTTTCAAACTTTTTTCAGTCCCAATATTTCTTTGTACTCTGGGAATTTCTTCCTCAGCGTAACGTCGCACCCTACCATCAGGAGTTTGATCCGCTAAACTTTGTAAAATCCCTATTGCTTTGGGAGTCTCCATTTGTCCTAAAGCTGTCACCACCGCTACTTGAGTTAAAAAGAATGTCTCTTTCGCTATTTCTGCTAATCTGTCTAAAATTCTTTCTATATTAGCCGGAGTTTGACCTACAGAAATTTTCCCCAAAGCGCGAATAGCAGATAAACGTAATGCTTGAGAAACGCCTAATTTAGTGTATTCCAATAACACATTTAAAGCATTTTCCGAAGTTTTAAATTCTGCTAAACCACCAATAGCACCACTTCTAACTACTTCATTCCAACCTGCTCTTTCTTCTAAAACAGATTTGAGTAGTTTGATCACTTTTTCTTCGTGGGGTTTATCATCTAAATTAGCAGCAGCAATTGTTCCCAAACTCCGACAAGCAGCAGCTTCTACATAATAGCTTTTGTCTCCATGCTGTACCAATTCTTTGACAGTTTTATAACTAGGATGAGTTTTGATTTCAGATAAAGACTCTACCACAGAACGACGGACAAAAGGATTATCATCATGTAACCCAGAAACTAAACCATCAAAAACTTGATCTAATTTAATCTCTGTTAATTGTTTAGCAACTTCTACCCGCACACCCCAAAAAGAATCATTTTTCAAAGCTGCGGATAAAGCTTTTACAACTTCCAAACCACCTTTTTTCGCTAATGCTTCTGCTGCATAAATACGAGAAATAGGATTTGGATCAAATTCTAACTGCGCTTTTAACTCTGGTATGGGATATTCTAAAACTACGGTTTTGAGATAATTATTACCCACATCAAAACTAACAAAATCGGGCTTTTCTGTTAATGGGAAATAAAAACTTTGTTCCCGTTCATTAATGCGGACAGTAAAAATCTTTAAATCAGTATTTTGCTGTTTATATCCAAAACCAATGGGAATTTTCAGATCAAATAAATCCTGATCATCACTAGCTTGGGTTTGAGTAACTGTCACCTTTGCTAAGTTAGCATCACCATCCCAAGAATAAGCAACTTTAAAATCAGGATGGCCACCACGATAAACATATTGATCAAATAAGAAAGCTAGATTTCTACCTGTTGCTTTTTCAATTGATCTTAATAAATCTATGGTTTCTACAGTTTGATGAGCATAATCATTAACAAAGGTTTGGACAGCTTTCCAGAATAATTCCTCTCCCAATTCTGCCCGGATCATGTGATAAACACAAGAACCTTTTTCATAAATATGGCGATCGTAAAGTTCAATCGCTTCACGGTAAACATGAGTTACCATTGGCCGACGGTAGCGACTGCTATCTTCACTTAAATAACTGCGAGCTTCCGACAAGCGATAATAAGCAGCATCATCCGCACCATACTCATGTTCAGTCCACATTACCTCAGAATAGGAAGCCATTCCTTCCTTAATCCAAGCATGGGACCAATGTTTAATTACCAGTAAGTCCCCAAACCATTGATGTGCTAATTCATGCACTACTAAACTTTCTGTGTTGCGGTTGTCTAATAATGCTCTTTCATCCAACAAACAGCGATCTGTTAACAGCGTGGTAGAGGTATTTTCCATCCCCCCAAAAATGAAGTCATCCACGCAAACTTGAGCATATTTGGGAAAAGGATAAAGATAACCATACTTTTCACTCAAAAATGCGATCATGCGGGGAGTTTTACCCATGCTGCGGTTAGCGTCTGCTTCTCTGGATTTTTCTACGTAATATGTAACAGGTTTACCTTGCCATTGATCTTTTATTTCCGCAAAATCACTGACAGCTAACGTCATCAAATAAGTAGGATGTATTTGTTGTTGAGACCAATGGTAAATTTTATAGTTTCCATCATCTACAGTATCAATTAATTCACCATTAGAAATTGCCATCAGTGGTTTAGGAACACGCACCCGAATTTCTGAAGTTGATAACTGTCCTGGATAGTCAAAACAGGGAAACCAATAACGAGAATCTTCGTCTTCTCCTTGAGTCCAGACTTGGGTAGGTTTGTGGGGGTAGTGCTTATCTGGTTGGATAAAATAAATACCTCTTTGGGGTTTTTCCACAGAATAGGCGATCGCTATCAACAACCTCTTACCAATTTGCGTAGGTTGAGATAATTGAATACACAGTTTTTCCCCGTCATAGTCAAACTTTTGTTCAACCTCGTCAACCTGTACAGATTGGATATTTAAATTTACAGCGTCCAAGGTCAACCTATCAATATTATTACGGATTGGCAATAGGCGAATGCTACAATTACCATTGTAACTTTGGTTGGGAATATCCAAACTGAGGTTCAGAAAAATATGCTCTACCTGTCCCGGTCTATCGGGATTATAATGTGGTTTAGCCCCCGGCAATTCAAAAGATTTGTGTCTTGCTTTCTCTGTATCAAAATAAAATTGCAACATTGTTTATTACTGACCTTGTAATCCTGAAACTGTCATAACAATAGCGATCTGTAGATGCCTCTCCCAAATCAAAATGGTAATTTGATCAGGATTTTCTCTGGGATGTAATCAATTAAATCAATTGTCTCATTTTGCTCCCCAGTGTCCAAGTCTTGATTTCATCTGAGATTATGCAGGTTTGTATCATCGGGACAAGAGTTTCTAGCATCACACAGTGATGGCTTTCCATCGATTACAAATACTAACAATTATTCTTATAGCTTAGAATAACTTGTCATTCAGAATCTGACTACTTTTTGCATATCAAATTAAGATAGCATTTACGGATTTACTCTAGACTCTATTGAAGTCTTTTTGAGAGCAGGGACAAAACTATTATTGTATGTAAATACCAATCGTCTCAGTAAGTTCCGCTAAATTAGTCAAAATCGCTGAAAAGTGCCAAAACCCCACGATTAATCACGATTAATTTTGTATCCATAGCATCTGAATCATACTTTTTCTAATTTACGCAACAAAGGACAATAACAATGCCTGAAAGCAAATTAAAACTTCTATTTCCCGCTATTAGCACGGCTATAGTTGTTGTGGGAGGTATAGCTGCTTACGTATATTTGAAAGCACCCTTGGGTGATACTTCCAGCCCTATAAGCAGTGCTAAAGTAGTACCTGCTAATGCCTTGATGGCAACATATCTTAACACTGATCCCCAATCTTGGGATAAGTTACAGCAATTTGGCACTCCACAAGCGCAAAAAATATTAGCAAAAATTCTACAGGATATCAACAAAGAAATGTTAAATGATATTGATATTTCTTACGAAACAGACATCAAACCCTGGATCGGTGGTGTGATGATTGCTGTACTGCCACCCACACCCACTACACCTAATCCTTCAATTCCTCCTATACCAGTACAACCAGAGACAAATATTCTCTTGGTGGTTGGTATCAAAGATCAGCTCAATGCTTTGAATTTTGCCAACAAATTAAAAGAGCAAAAAAACACACAAATTGAAGAATCAGACTACAAAGGTCAGAAAATTATTGGCAGTAAAAATAAAAGTAAATCAACTTATATTACTGTATTAAACAATACTCATATATTGGTAGCACCAGAAAAACAAACTGTAGAAAAAGCGATTGACACCTATAAGGGAGAACCTTCTTTTGCTAGTAAAGAAGGAGCAAGTAGCATTTTAGCTAAAGGCGTAGATGTTGAAAACAGCCTTGCTCAAATTTATGTGCCAGATTACGCCAACATGGCACAACAATTAGCAGCTTTCAATACCCAAGCTAGACCATTACGTCCGCAAACTTTGGCACAACTCCAGCAAGTAAAATCCCTAGTAGCTGGTGTTGGTGTTGATGATGCCGGACTGCGGTTAAAAGCGGTTGTTAACTTAGATCCTCAATTAAGCAAATTCCAGTATCAAAGCACCCCTTCTAATATAGTTGGCAAATTTCCCAGTGATACCATTGCCGTAGTAACTGGGCAGAATATTAATCGTAGTTGGCAAACCTTCCTAGAACAATCACAAGATTATCCTGAATTTAAGCAAGCAGTGGAACAGACTCGCGGACAACTTAAACAATTTGTCAATATTGATTTAGACAAAGATATTTTTAGTTGGATGAATGGGGAATTTGCTTTTGGTGCGGTTAAATCTAGTCAAGGTGGGTTAGCAAATGTTGGTTTTGGGGGAGCGATGGTATTTGATACGAGCGATCGCAAAACAGCGGAAACCACTTTCACCAAACTAGATGACATCGCCAAAAAGCAATCATTCAAGGTAGTTCAAAGAAACATTGCTGGTAAAAATATCACAGAATGGCAAATTGCCTTTCAAGGTGCTTTAGTATCACATGGTTGGTTAGATCAGGATACCGTATTTGTAGCTCTTGGTGGACCTGTTGGGGAAACAATAGCAGATAACAAAGGTCAAACCCTGGATAATAGCGACACCTTTAAAACCGTAACTGGTTCTTTACCCAAACCCAACGGTGGTTATTTCTATCTAGATATGGATAACACGACCTCGATAATTACTCGTTTTGCTACCGCAGGTCAACCCCTACCCCCTGATATCAGTGCTATCCTGGGTTCTATTCGTGGTTTGGGTGTCACTTTCAACAGTCCCAATAAATCTACTGCTCAAATGGAAATGTTGTTAGCGTTAAAAAGCAGTAAGTAGGAAGTCAGGAGTCAGGAGGTAGGAGTTATTTATTTTGGATTTTGGATTTTGGATTTTGTGAACTCCAATCTAAAATCTAAAATCTAAAATTTTCTTCCCCAGTCACCTGCTGTAAAATAAAGCTGTTCAACGCTACCAACATTATGACTACTGCTATCAAAACCTCTCCTGATCTACCTTCTCGCTTAGTCAATGGCATTCTTTCAGTTAAGCCTTTATTTAACCTGGCCAAACATCAAGCCAGACAAATGATGATTAAACGGGCTGAGAAAATAGGTGTAAATTGGTTTCAAGAAGTTGAAAAATTACAAGCACGAGATTGGGCAAATGATTTAACTCAAGTCCAAAATCCTCAACTCACCTACCCAGACTATTACGTTACTTCATTCCACGCTTACGAAACCGGAAATCTAAGTTGGCAAGCTGCTTTTGAAGTTGAATCTGCTGCTTATGCGGTACACGCTAAAATTTGGCAAGATTTCCAAGCTCAAGGTGATGCTAAACTACGGGAAAGTTATCACAACATCCTCAAAAATTCTATTTCCCAACCACCAAAAGATATTTTAGATTTAGGTTGTAGTGTGGGTATGAGTACCTTTGCTTTACAAGAAATTTACCCCCAAGCTAAAATCACAGGTTTAGATTTATCTCCCTATTTCTTAGCAGTCGCTAACTATCGTTCTCAACAACGTCAAAGTAATATTAACTGGGTTCATGCTCAAGCAGAATCTACAGAATTAGCAGATAATTCTTTTGATTTAGTTTCGATTTTTTTAATGTGTCATGAATTGCCCCAGTCGGCAACTAAAAAGATTTTTGCAGAAGCAAGACGGGTTTTGCGTCCAGGTGGACATTTAACAATTATGGACATGAACCCAAAATCAGAAATTTACAAAAAAATGCCTACCTATGTTTTCACATTGCTCAAAAGTACAGAACCTTATTTAGATGAATATTTCACTTTAGATATTGAGCAAGCATTAATTGAGGCTGGGTTTAAAACTCCCAGTATCACTAGCAATAGTCCTCGTCATCGCACTGTAATTGCTCAGGTAAGTGAGTAATTTATTTTTATTAATGTGGGCAGTAATTCCGCCATTACTATTTTTATGGTTCTACTATCGGCGAATTTCTGCCCCTCCTTCTGCCCTACAACTATTATGTTTTTTTGTAGTTGGTGCAATATCTGGTTTTGTTGCTTTGGGGTTAGAATGGGGAATAGAAATTGCTGCTAATTCTGTTATCAACTGGGCAAAAATACAACGTTCTTTTGTTGGTTTTGCCCTGCGGCAGTTGGTGGTTATTGGTCCAGTTGAAGAAGGTTGTAAGTTTGCTGCTGTTATTATTCCCATCTGCTATTTTCAACGCAGTTATAGGTTACGCGCTAGTACGGTTTTTCTGTTTACGATAGCTGCTGCTTTGGGGTTTACTGCTGAGGAAAATTGGATTTACTGGTTTCATGGCGCTGCACCAATTTTAGAACGAATTATTAGCACTCCTGTACATTCTATGTTTGTTGCTCCTTGGGGGTATGCGTTAGGAAGATATATTTTTTCTGAAAGGCGTTTAAATAAAGATAGAAGTTTGATTTTTACTGCTTGGTTAAATTCAGTTTTATTTCATGCTTTGGTAAATATTTTATCTAGAAGTTGGGTTTATCCCCGTCCTATTAGTTTGCTTGGTTATTGTTTATTTCCTTTTTTGTTATGGTTGTTTTGGCGACTAGAACAATTTTGGCGAAAATCTCAAGGTAAACGTCCTTTGATTTTAATTTCTGGGAATACTTCTAAGCAGCGTTTTTGGCAAAGATGTTTAATTTTATTGATATTAATTTTGGGTGGTAATGCTATTTTTGGTATTTTTATTTTGGTGAGAAAAGTTAGTCCTTTACCAATAATCAGAATTTTTGATACTGAGATTTTCTTGTTGATATTTAGGGAAATTTTTATTAATTTTTGTTTAGGTTTTGTGGCCTGGTTAATTTATCGTTATTTACGAAATCTAGCCTGTCGGCGATATTTTTGTCAATGATAAAAAGTGAGAAGTCAGGATAAGGATGCAGTATATATAAATATTCTGACTCCTGAATGGCAGTTGCTTCACTTGGGGAGACCCCAAGACCGCACTGCCTCCTCCTGACTCCTGACTCCTTAACTTAAACTGCTGCTAATTCTGGTTGTTTTACTGCTGCATTTCCAGAAGTTTGATCTAAGTCAGCAGCATAAATTTCACAGGAGTTATTGGGACTTTCAATGAGTTTGACTTTGTGCAGTGTTGCACCTAGTTTTTGAATGGGCGATCGCAATGTTTGAGCAATATAAAAAGCGATATTTTCCGCAGTGGGTACAACTTTGGCAAAGAAAGGAATATCTTTGTTTAAAAAGGTGTGATCAAAGGGTTCTACTATATAATCTGCGATGACTTGATTTAAAGCACCCAAATCAACAATCATACCCGTGCGCGGATCAATTTGTCCTTTAACGGTAACTTCTAAATGGTAATTATGTCCGTGTCCATTTACACGAGCGCATTTACCATAAATATTGGTGTTCTCTTCTAAACTCAAATCTGGGTGCGCTAGTCTGTGTGCGGCGCTAAAGTGAGTGCTAATACTGAGATATGCTTCCATTCCGTTACCCATATATTCTGCCCAAAGTTCAGGATGTTCAAATAACTGCACCTTGACTATAGGTAAGTGCGGTGCTAATTTTTGCCAGATCACCCTGGCGATATTTTCTGTGGTGGGGAGAGTTTGTTGAAATTCTACCCACGCATCATTGAGATAAGAAAAATCTAGTTGACTGGTAACTTCCCGCTTGATCACTTGTTTCACATCTGACAAGTTCAGCACCATTCCATATTCATCTAGTTCCCCCAGCAGGGAAATAAATAAAACATAGTTGTGTCCGTGTCCGGGAAATTTCGAGCAGAGACCGAATTTTTCTACATTCTCGCTTTCACTTAGTTCTGGCAACCAATACCGATGACTTGCCGAAAACTGAGCGCGTCGGTTGACAATACATTGCATGAGTACACTGGGAACAGATTTTAAAATTTCTTAATCTTTCACTTTACATAGTGTAATCTAATTTGTTGCTTATGGGGCAGTTGTTTTTTTACTGGTAACTCTTGAGTAGGTACTGGGATTTATGGTGAAACATTAGCTGTATTTAATTTAAGGTATGATAAATACTACTTTGTAAAAATTTGACAAAATTCGGGAAAATAGCACGCTCAAGTTGTATACAGCATGAGATAGTAGCATATTTCTCTATACACTTACCCCTTACTTAACTTATGAAAGTTAATCACTCGCTGTTATCAATTTTATTTCTTGGAGGATTAGTAGTTTTTCTATCAGGCTGCAAAACAGGACAAAGAGCAGATGCCTCTAAGCAAAGTAGCACAGAAGTAAAATTTTCGTGTACTACTGAAGAACATCAAGGTCAGACTGTACCAGCTACCATTGCTAATAATTCTGAGAAAGACAAACCACTAACTATCATTCATTGGGACCCCAATAATAATTTCTTTGGTGAAAACTGGACTCCTGAAAAGCGATGCGAAGAAGTTTCCAAAAGATTACAAAATATATATGACCGTGATAAATTAGAATACCTGACTACTGACGAAGCTCAATGGATTAAAGATAGGAAAGTGAATGTGATATGCAGCGTTAAAAATGACGATGATGATACTAGATGTGAAGAAGATGATCTGTTAATTACTCTTGAGACAAAAGATGATCCTAATAAAGTGTTGGATGATTTAATAGCTATTCGAGAAAAGCCAAGTAAGAGTAGAGCTTTAAGGAGAGGTGGAAAAAGCCAACCCAAAACTTTTGCTGAAGGTAAAAGGGTTTATTACGATCTTGGTAGTGCTTTAAAAAAGCTGGAAAAAGAAGATAGTTCAGAAGAAAAACCAGCATTTTAAAATCAATATTAAATATTTACCCAAATATCACAATTAGGAAAATAAACCATTTTTTATTCCTTGCCGTTTTTGCTTTTTATATACATTTCACTTTCTGGGAATAATCATGAATTTCAGATTTTTGAAAAATGCGTTTCTTTATTTAGTTGAAGACAACAATAGAAAAATTGAGATTGATAAAAAACAACCACGAAGATCAGATTATGAACCGGGAATTTACGGTAGGAGTCAGTACGAGAGAGACCATGAACAATGGAAATTAGATACGGATAGATCTGGTGCGATCGGCGGCTTTGGAATTATATTAATTTTCACAATTCTCTTATCATATTATATGGGCTTGTGGCTGTATCCTTTGCCCGTAATCTTGCTATTTTGTGCTGCGATCGGCAGTTTTGCGCTACTAGGACTAATAGCCTCTAACTTCACTGGAGAAATTCCTTTAATTATTGCACTTGGTGTACCTGCTGTTGTTACCATTATAGTAGGTATTTTAGCTATTAGGTTAGAAAAAAAGCTCTCTTCCATCCCTATTTACTACTGGATTCGTCATGTATACAGACTCGTAACACTTGCAGTTCTTATTTTTTACATACATTACTTTTTTCAGTTTGACCAGACTTTTCCTAAAGATATCAATGACGTTATTCGCTCGCTCTCTACATTAGTTCCTATTACTCTGATGACTGTGGGTGTAGGTATAGCTCATTTTAAATTGATTTCCAGGAAAGATATATGATTATTAGAGTAATCGCTACGTTATTGATTGAAAACAATTACATTCGTAGTATTTTAGAGTAGTAACAAAAATAAAATATTTTAGAAAAAACCTAGATTTTCAACATTCACCAACATATCAATTTTATGAAAATAAAGTCTTTTGTATTCCTGTCATTCTTTACACTTTTATCTACTAGTTCACTTGCTTTGAATCCCCATATCAAATATTTTCATACTCTACCTGTTGCGGCGGAAGAAATCAACGATCCTCCACAAACTCTGGAAGATGCGGAAAAACTTATAGAAAAGTTACCTAAAACTCGTGTACAACATGGGTATGGATCATCCTACAGAGTTCAAAGTATAGATTTAGAAAATCCACAGTATATAAAAATAAAGCTAGTTGCAATAGAAGATTTAAAAAAAGCATTACCAATTTATAAAAAATATGGAAAGGAAGAATGGGTATCTTCACAAATTTGCAGAGAATATCTTGAAATTGGTCATTTAGTTAATATAGGAAAAGAATACTTCCGGTATTGTCAGAATCCAAACTCACATATAGATTTAGATAATATCCAATTTTTTATCGAATTAGCAAAAAACTCAGGGAAATACAATGAAGCAATTAAGGCTGTACAAAAAGAAATAGATTACCAAAAGGAATATTTGAATAATCATACAGGAGACCCTAAATCTTTTGAGGAATGGCAGATGATTAACCACAGATATACCAAAGAAGCAGCATTTGAAAGAATTGGAAAACTGTATTTATTTTTAGGTGATTTAACCCAGTCATCTAATGACTATAAACTTGCATTAAAATATTTTCAAGATTCGAGAGATTATGTTGGGAAGTTCTTAAATAAGGAAGTATTAGGAGAAAGATATAAAGAATATGAATACGAAGAAACTGGATATAATGATAGCTACTATAAATATACTGCATTAGCTTTACTAGGAATGGGAGAAATTGATGAAGCTGAGGCAAGATTAAGTAAAGTAAAAGTCTTCAAGTACACCAATGAAACAGTAAACAGTGAAGAACAACGAGTATTAATACAACAAAATAAATTAGTAACACAAAAGAAATATGATAAATTATTGGAGATATCTGAACCAGAATTATCACTTGAACAAATCCGAACTTTAGCTAGAGAGAAAAACACTACCATTGTTAAATATTCGATAGTTAATAAACCTATTTTTCTTCATTCTGCTGTTGACAGTGGAGAAATTTTTATCAGGACAAGTAAATTTTCAGTTTTTGTCATTAAACCTAATGGTGAAATTCACTTTCTTCAAGTAGATGCAGCCAACTTAAATTCTCATCAAGAGTTTAATATTAATAAATTATTGAAACCATTAAATTATATTTTAGTAATATCTGTAATCCTCACTTTAGGGATTGCTGTTTACTTCTTAGTTCGCAAACAAAACAGATTGGCTTTATTAGCTTTTTCATTATCTGGTGTATTGCTTATCTCTCTTCTCTTACCGGTTACTCAAAATCAATTTGCCTCATCATCTCAAAATGAGAATAGCAAAACTAATAGCTACAATAGCTTAATTCTTCCTCATTTGGTATTTACAACTGTAAGTAAATTTAGAGATGATAAGGATCTCAATCAAAAGATAAGTCAAATTGAGGATAAATCTTGTCAAAATGAAGATGATTGCCTCCACCAACTCCATCAGATACTAATTCAACCTATTGCTGATTTATTACCACAAAATCCTGAAGAACACATTACTTTTATCCCACCAGAATATTTATCAAAAGTTCCTTTTGCAGCCTTAAAAGATGAAAAAGGTAAATATTTAATTGAGAAACATACAATTTATACTGCCCCCGCAATCCGACTATTACAATTCGCTAATCAGCAAGTTCAGCAAAACTTATCCGAGCCAAACACTAAAGCATTAATAGTTGGCAATCCAATTATGCCAAAAGCTCCTATCGACATTAAAGTTACTCTCTACCCAGAACCATCAGGATATAAACAACTTCAACCATTGGCAGCAACAGAAATAGAAGCTAAAGAAATTGCTTCTCTTTGGCAAACTCAACCTTTGATTGGTGATCAGGCAACTGAGTTAGCATTTATGCAGCAAGCACCTGAAGCTAATATAATTCATTTAGCTACTCATGGACTTAATTTAATAAATGGTTCTTCTTTTTTAGCCTTAGCTCCTACTGAATACAATAACCAAAATTTTGATTCTACTAATGAAAGAGTAGATGAGTTAAATCCTGCTGATGGACTATTGACACCAGAGGCAATTGAAAAGTTAAATTTAAAAGCTGAGTTAGTTGTTCTTAGTGCCTGTGATACAGGGTTAAGTCCTATCACTGGTGATCTCGGTTTTGCTACTCCTTTTTTAGCAAAAGGTGTGCCTAGCGTAGTTGTATCCCTGTGGGAAGTTCCAGATGCACCTACCTCAGAATTAATGGTAGATTTTTACAATAACCTCAAATCAAATCCCGATAAAGCGCAAGCATTACGTCAGGCGATGCTAACAACTATGAAAAAACATCCCGACCCTGTTAACTGGGCTGGGTTCACTCTAGTGGGTAGGGCAAAATAAGATGATGATAGGTAAAGTTATTGGTGGTCATTATAAAATCATTGATGGTCTTAGTCCTGGTGGGTTTGGTGAGACTTTTATAGCTGAAGATACCCACCTACCAGGCAATCCTAAATGTGTTGTCAAGCAACTTAGACCGAAATATCAAGGTGTACTTCAGCCCAAAAACTCTGCTTATTTTCAGCAAGCACAACGCTTATTTAACACAGAAGCTGAAGTTTTATATAAACTGGGTGAACATCCACAAATTCCTAGACTCTTTGCACACTTTGAAGAAAATCAAGAATTTTACCTTGTTCAAGAATTGATTGATGGAAATGTTCTCAAAAAAGAGTTCACCGGACAACAATGGAATGAAGCCCAAGTAGTTGATTTATTGCTAGATATCCTTACAACCTTGGCTTTTGTTCATAGCAACAAAGTTATTCACCGAGATTTAAAACCTGATAATTTAATGAGACGTAAGCAAGGTGGCAAAATAGTTTTAATTGATTTTGGGGCAGTGAAAGAAATAATGTCCCAAATTACATCTTCTTCTCAACTAACAGTTGGTATTGGTACTCCTGGTTATACGCCCAGTGAACAATTCCAGGGTAAGCCTAATTTTAGCAGTGATGTCTACGCTGTTGGTAAAATTGCCATTCAAGCCCTCACAGGATATCATTCCACACCTTTGGCTAATTGCCAAGCTAACCCCCAGTTGATAGAAATTCTAGACCAGATGGTGCGTGAAGACTGTGAGGAACGTTACCCATCAGCGCTAGAGGCTTTGGAAGCAGTTACTAAACTCATTAATATTCTGCCAACAGTTACGCCAGTTCTTAATACTCCGCCAACATTTACTCCAATTATTAATACTCCACCAGCAGTTACTAAAGTTGTCAGTCATCAACCAAGAGGAATTTTTAATAAAAAGCTAATTGGTGTATTTGTGACAGTATTGATAGCTATTGTTACAGGAGTAGTTGTCCTGACTCAGAGTATTGATATCAGTCCATCTAAAAATGAAACACCTGTAAAAGAAGAGATGCCATACTTTTAACCTAAAATAGCTACAATATTAATTTTTGGAGCAAACCCCTCACACGGAAAATAAGAAATTCGCCTATGATTTAAACTTCCTCCTTCTAGTGCAAAATGATTTATTGACTCTGGTTTATATCTTATAATAATTACAGAAGTCTATTAATTTGAATTTTAAGGTTTACCCCATACCTTACCCTAAAATGACTGGTGAAGAAATTACCAAACGTGGTAAAGAACTCTATGAGCAAATTATCCGTCCTCAAATAGAGACAGCAGAAAATATTGGTAAAATTATTTCTATTAATGTAGAAACGGGAGAATATGAAATTGGTGATGATTTAATAATCACAAGCCGAAAATTACAAACTAAACAAGCAGATGCACCAATTTGGGCGGGAAGAATTGGCTATAACGCAGTTTATGCTTTTGGTGGTACATTAATCAGGACAAAAGAGTGATACGAGGTTAAATTTATGAACAGTCAAACAATTCCTCAAAATATACCTCACAAAGACATTGCCGAATATTTCAATTTTCTTTCTCCTGGAGACATTAGACTTAAAAATTCAAGAATAGGAATTGAAACAATTTTATATGAATATATAGATGGTGGACGTTCTCCAGAAGAAATCGCCCAAATATATCAATCAGTTTCTTTAGAACAGGTATATGCAACAATTCTGTATTATTTACAAAACAAAGAAATTGTCAGCAATTACATGAAAAACTGGATAGAACATGGTCATAAAATGAGAGAACAACAAAGACTTAATCCCCCACCAGTTTCAGAAAAACTCAGACAACTGAGAAAAGAGAGACAAGGGAAAATATAAAAAAATGACAATTAAATATTTGATTGATGAAAATGTAAATCCTTTATATCCAAAACAAATTAAGCTCAAAGAACCTGATATTATCGTTCAGGTAGTAGGAGAACCTGGAATACCACCAAAAGGAACTCTTGATCCTGAAATTCTCTATTGGTGTGAAGAAAATAATTTTATTTTGGTGACAAATAACCGCACTTCTATGCCAGTGCATTTATCTGATCATATTGCCATGAATCGTCACATACCAGGAATTTTTATTCTCAATCCTAATTTAAGTGTTGGTGAAAATATAGAAGAATTAATATTAGTTGCTTTAGCTTCAGAAGATGGTGAATATCAAGATCGGATAGTCTATTTACCATTACCATAAAATCTGAAAAATCATCAAACTTCCTGACTCCTGATTTCTTACCATATTTCACCCCACTGATTCTTGCGCTTCACAATGTAACCGCGTCGCTATTCTAAACATTTCTTGACCAGTATGTAAATAACGATCATCATAATTTAAAGGAAAATAGCCCAACTCTTCCAAACCATCACCCACCTGATTTAAACTATAATAAAGATGAGCCGCCGCCCTAGCTAAACTAGGAGGGTTGGGTAAAGAACGAAAAGTATTTTGAGCCTTTTTAAAATCATCCCGACAGTTATCTAAATATTCTTGAAATTGATCTATTAACTCATCATCAAAAGGATCTGCTGCTAAGTCTTCAATTTGCTGTTCTAAAGAATTAAGAATGCGACAAAGCACGCGGTTAACCGGTTGATAAACCAAACGCAACCACTCTTCTACCTTTTCATCTGCATCTTTACCAGATTGTTTTTTAGCCTGATGTTGTTTTTGAGCAGATGCGGTTCTTTCTTGACGATGAATATTGGATGTTTGGGAATATTGTCTGATTTGTTCATCATATTTCAGACGACTTTGAACATCACTCAAAACTTCATAAGCAGCATTAATTCTAATAATTTCCTCATGATTAGCTGTTTCCTGATTACTGTCAGGATGAAACATTTTTACCAAGCGGCGATATGCTTGTTTAATCTCCGCTTGGCTGGCATTAGCATTAACTTTGAGGGTTTTGTAATGGTTAGAACCTTCCATGATTCAATAATCAGTTATTAGTTATCAGTTATCAGTTATCAGTAATTAGTTATCAATAAATTTTATTATTAATCTGTTCACTGTTCACTGACTCCTGACTCCTATGTGGGTTTAGCATTGCTAAACCCCTACTGACTGTCACCTGTCACCTGTCACCTGTCACCTAAACGCTTAGTTGACCGTCTTAGCTTCTAAATCCTGAAACAAAGGTGTACTCAAATATCTTTCGCCAAAACTAGGTTGAATCATGACTATTAAACGTCCTGCATTTTCTGGACGTTGGGCGACACGCACAGCAGCACATAAAGCAGCACCACTAGAAATCCCCGATAATAGTCCTTCTTCTCTTGCTAATCTACGACTGAAAGCGATCGCCTCTTCATCAGTGACAGAAATTATCTCATCAATCAATTTTACATTCAAAACTTGGGGAACAAAACCCGCCCCAATACCCTGAATTTTATGGGGTCCTGGTTTACCACCAGATAACACAGGACTATTAGCAGGTTCAACAGCGATCGCCTGAAAACTAGGTTTCTTCGCCTTCAAAACTTCCGCCACACCAGTAATAGTACCACCAGTACCCACACCCGCCACAATCATATCCACCTCGCCATCCGTATCTTCCCAAATTTCCAAGGCTGTAGTTTCTCGATGTATTTTAGGATTAGCAGGATTGCGGAACTGTTGCAACATATACGAGTGTGGTGTGGTTTCGACAATTTGTTGCGCCCTGCGAATCGCCCCACTCATTCCCTCAATACCCGGTGTTAATTCCAACTCTGCCCCATAGGCACGCAGCATCGCCCGACGTTCAGCACTCATGGTTTCCGGCATAGTCAAAATTAATTTATACCCCTTAGCTGCCGCTGTCATTGCCAAAGCAATACCCGTATTTCCCGATGTTGGTTCTACCAACACCGTCTTACTAGGAGTGATTAAACCTTCCCGTTCAGCATCATTAATCATACTCACACCGATGCGGTCTTTTACCGATGCCGATGGGTTCATGCTTTCCAGTTTCAGCAAAATCCGTGCTACACAACCTTCCTCTTGGGGAATACGGTTTAACTGCACTAAGGGAGTCCGTCCAACCAATTCTGTAATATTCCGAGCAACCCGCATAATAACTTTTGATTCCTTTAGATGTAGTACATGATATCTAACTGCCTCCGTGAATCTCGCTGTTCACAAAGATCCTGAAGCGAATATTTTTGTAAGACCGCATTTGCAGCTTGACGCGCTTCTTGCCAAATTTCTTCTACAATGGCACTATCTACACTTTTGGGGTTAGTATCGTCTTCACCAGTCTTAATATCAAACCCTTCTAAACATTCCAAAATATCAAAAACGCTAATTTTCCAAGGTTCTCGCGCTAACAGATAGCCACCTTTTGAACCGCGTTGACTTTTCACTATACCCCCACGCCTCAAAGTAGCAAGTAGCTGTTCTAAATAGCGATCTGGTATATCTTGTTGGGCGGCGATTTGTCGAATTTGCATCGGTTCGCCGCTTTCGTAATGAGTTGCCATTTCTAATAACGCCAGAATTGCGTATTCAGATTTACAGGATAGTTCCACAAGCAGCAATTAAGGATAAAGGATTATTAATTATTCATAATTCATAACTTTTTCTAGTATACTCCGGTTTTCCACTGGGGTTTGTACTTTTTTTGAGTATTCAGCTATCAGCCATCAGCAATCAGCTATAGCAGGTGATAGTGCTAAAAGCCTTTAACATGATTCTGCGAAAGTCCCTACCCTCAGCGTAGCGGGCAGGGAACAGGAAACAGGGAACAGATAAGGTTTACAGAGTGTTTGTTCCAAAAATGTTCAATTAATTTTGCCCAGGTACTTACTCCTGACTCAAGAGGGCAACCACAGGGGGTTGCCCCTACGACTGACTCCTGACTGTTCTAAGTTTTTTCTGCCCAAAACAAAAAACCCGCCTCATGGCGGGCAAAAAAAGATTAAAAGATTGTTAGCAGACTACCAACTTTCTTAATCTAGAAAGTAAACGTTGTTCTGAGAGTTCCAATAAAGGCATCCTGGCTATTGCTGTTCTGTCCAACAGCAGGTAACCAAATCACACCAGGGGTGACAGAGATGTTATCAGAAACGCGATACTTGTAGAAACCTTCAACTTGGTAAGGTATATCACCAGTGTTAAGTCCACCATTATTGTTAAAGGTATAGGGTTGAACGCCACCGAAAATACCTAATACGTTCCCTCTCTTACCAAAGTCAGGTAACGCTACCCCAACTCCATAACTCCAAGCTTCATAATCATCATTTGCAGCAAAGCCTGTAATATCGTGGTAAGAAAGGAAACCACTGATAGATAGTCTTTGGCTGGGTTTGAACGCTGCGGAAACACCGTAGGAGTTACTGGAAGAGCCGCTTGGTGAACTCAGATTATTAGCTAGTGTTGTACCGACAACAGCACCTCCATCACGTCCTGCATCAAACAAGGTACTACCAGCACCATGATAACCATGAACATAGGTAGCAGCTAAAGCAAGGCGATTACCAACATTGAAGTTTAACTGACCTAAAGCCGCATAGTTACCATCAAACAAACCTGCACCATTAGCAGGGTTTTCAGCCCCAGAAGTTGTGTTTCCAGAAGCCAAGTAACCTAAAGTTAATGAACTTGGTTTGAGAATACCGCCGCCTTGTCCAAAGGGTACATTAACAGCAATACCTGAACCACCACCAATTCTATAGATGGGATTTTCCGAACTAAAGGTACTTAAAGCACCATTACCGCCATCTGTTTTATCGAAGAAGTAAGGGTTGTTAACTGCTGCATAATGGCTATGCTGACCACCAGTAGCTGCTATGTAGACCTGTGCCAGACCAATAGGAGCTTCATAAGTCAGTTTGTCAATCTCAACATTGTTATTACCAGTGCTACCAACTTCAAAGGTTTGGTTAGTTTCCGCTGTGGTTCCAAAACCTTGGGCATTACCCGCAGTCAAACGAGTATTCAACATATCTCTACCTGTGAAGCTACTTTGCAGGTTCAAACGAACTCTGTTCTGCAAAACAGTTTGTCCAGGAGGAGTAGCGCCCAAAGAATCAGTGACAGCAAAAATAGCTTCACCTTGTAATTTAGTAGTAGTAGAGAATTGATTCGCTTCTAACTCGGCAGTACGGGCTTCCAAAGTATCTACACGACCCCGTAAAGTTGCCAGTTCCGCAGAAAATTCTTCTTGCAGACGCTGTAAAGTCGCTAAATCCTGTTTTGTCACCAAATCAGCTGTTGCTGTGGCAATCAATTCATTAACACGATCTAAACAAGCATTTAAACCAGCCGCAAATTCATAACGGGTTAATGCCCGGTTGCCGCGATATGTACCATTGGGATAACCCGCAATACAGCCATATCTTTCTACCAAAGATTGCAATGCTTGGAACGCCCAATCGGTAGGCTGAACATCAGAAAACTGAGATACTGATGTAACTTGCGACTGTAAATTTTGACCTTCGTGGCTGTAGCTTTGAACCTGTGCTAAAACCTGCGTTTCTGAAGCGACTGGAGCTAAAACTTCAGGCTGTTGGGAAACTTCTGTAGCGGCTTGAGTTTCCAGTGTTGATACTTCAGTGGTGGCATTTGCAGCGGCAACAGCTGTTCCTGAAACTAATAACGCTGCTCCTAAAACCGCTGGGCTAACCACCAGAGACTTCCACAAGAGATTAGACATCTTTCTTTTACTCCTCACACCGTTTATAGATGACTGTTTTTGTAGTACCTACTTATCCGAAATGCGACATCTTTCTGCGACCTGTGGATGAGGCATAGCTGCCAACACTACGATTTTAGTTTTTACAAAGTTAAAAAATGATTAACGAAACGTTAAAAAATCATGCAATTAACTTATGTAAAAGCATCTAAATCATAGTTTTATATTATAAAATATCTCAGCCTAATGATCAAGATAAAATTTATCAATTAAATACCGCGCAAATAAGCTGGTATCATATTCTCAATCACAACCAAGCAATTAACTATTTTCCACTCACACCACACATATACAGGACAAAAACATAAAAGCAGCTTTTGCTAAAAGTGTTATAAATATTCATAGTTTTTATCATCAAAGATGGTAAAATATAGATAAATCTCCAAGAGCTAATGACTATCAAATCGAGGGGTGAAAGTCCAGCTACTACAAGCTTCCTGCGTATATCGCTAAAAAAGGAGTCAAGCCTAGGTGCAAGAGCAAGAAAACGCGGTTGATACGAGGCAATCAAAACAATTAGGAGAAGTGCAAAAGTAGTCCCAGCGGCTTTTAGCTGAGGGATAGGGGGTATTGCAGTTTGCCCATTCCGGATAACACCGGTCAAAGTAGTTTGAAGACATTTGTCCATAAAATTACTAACTGTTGGTAAATGATTTAAAAAATCACATCTGTTAGATTAAATTTCTTTGCTGTTGCAATTGGACAATTTCCTCTATTAGCAAAAACCTCTCTCTATTTTGAGGATGTCCTGCTAAGTCTGAATGTTCCATGAAGCGCAGCTAAATTCTTTTAAATAAGCCATAGCCAGTTGTTTGACTTGGGAACAATATAATAGATATGTTAGTGAAGAGCTTGTCCTAAGTTGACCATTTTATAGACAATAATATACTTATGTTGACAAAAATGGACATAAGTTAGCTCAGAAAAATGCCAACTTGATATATAATCCTCAGATATCAAGTATTGAATCAGACTATTACCGACGCGAAAACCAAGCATTGATAGTGATAGTCTGTTTCCAAATCTTAACCTGAGAAAGTCGCGTTGGGCTACAGCGTGCAAGTCTACTGAGGGATAACCGCTCCCATGCTCCCGTTGAAGTAGAAAGTAAAGTCTAGCTTTGTCTAGGTTTTATATAGCAGATTTCAAAAACAAATAGAATAATTGCAGCATTAAAAAATAATACACCCATAAAAGACTATCCGCCCTAAATTAAATCTGATGATCTAACTTAGGGCGGTCTAGCGGGTCTTCAGGTTGCAACCAGACTGCCGGAAGGAACTCCGACTTTTAGCCTAGCTACTTGAGCTAACTTAGTATCTCAGGATAACTAAATCTCAGGATAACTAAGGCTAACTTTTAGAGAACAGCCCCGGCGCACAGCCGGCTAACTGCAACCTGATGACCCATGCTTTTACTACTTTCTATCATGGGCATCACCTCCTTGTTGCCTAATCGGTCTTAGTTTCAAAAAGGCAGAGCGCAAAACTCTGGGTTTTTAACCTAAAATTATCATAACACAAAAAATTATTTTGGCAATAGTCAGGAGGTGATTGGTGATTGGTGATTGGTGATTGGTGATTGGTGATTGGGTAAAAATCAATAATGACGGCTAATGACTAATGACCATTAAAAAACCCCAGACTATAAGCCTGGGGGTAAATTAAAAAGGATGAATACTAAAGGATTTGATTAATTCATCATCAAATTAGAGAGCGTTACCACGTGGTAATACTTCTTCAGGGAATACAAATTGTTCGTGGGGTTGGTCTTGAGGAGCCATCCAAGCGCGGATACCCTCGTTCAACAAAATGTTTTTGGTATAGAAGGTTTCAAATTCTGGGTCTTCTGCTGCCCGTAATTCTTGGGAAACGAAGTCAT
>NZ_JADEXH010000055.1:0-28910 GCF_015207205.1 Sphaerospermopsis sp. LEGE 08334
ATGCAAGAATAGCAAACCTGAGAAAAGATACTCTTCATAAACTTACTACTTACTTATGCAAAAACCACGCCAAGATAGTAGTAGAAGATTTAAACGTCTCAGGGATGCTATCAAACCATAAATTAGCACAAGCAGTAGCCGATTGTGGATTTTATGAGTTTAAGCGTCAGCTAGATTATAAAGCTAAAAAATTTGGCTGTGAAATTATAATTGCTGATAGATTTTATCCATCAAGTAAAACCTGTTCTCACTGTGGGCATAAAAAAGATAGTCTTTCCTTGTCTGAAAGAATTTATCGCTGTGAGAACTGTGGTTTTGAGATGGATAGGGATCTGAATGCTGCAATTAATTTATCGCGTTTGGCTAAAGCGTGAAAGTCTACCGAGGGATAACTGCTCCCATGCTCCCGTTGAAGTAGAAAGTAAAGTCTAGCTTTGTCTAGGTTTTATATAGCAGTAGATAGCTTGACTCCAATTTACCCAGATGCCAGAGTCACCAGACAGATTGTAGCCAGGAGGATTAGGACAGTGCAAGGTTGGTTATCCAAATTCATCCACCGCAAACGTCGTCGATTTTGCGCTTCTCTGGTGCGGACTTATCGAGAGATCAGTTCTGCTTCTGTAGATGAACTTTGGTTAAAGGTGGCTGACTTAACAGATGTTTCCTGGCATCCACTCCTCAAAAGCACCAACGTACCATTAGGATTAGTACCCAAGCCCGGATTAATTTTCCAAGCAGTAACACGCTTTTGGCCAGTTCCCATCCAGATTTTTGTAGAACGGGTAAATCCCAAACAGATGTTAAGTATCCGCGTTTTGGCAATTCCTGGGATTGAGGAACGGATCACATACCAAGTAGAGTCAACGGTTTGTGGTAGTTATTTGTCTTATTCTGTAACCCTACGCGGCTGGTTATCACCTCTAATTTGGTCATTTTCCCGTCCTTATGTAGATCGAGTAGCAAGGTCTTTAGTAGAATCTGTAGAAAATGCAGCACTGCAAGCAGTATCAGGCAAGAAAAAATCTCTGGATGACAGTTGTTTTGATTTTTAGGTCAGTGGTTAGGTGACAGCTAAGAATTTACCGATCTCCAAAATCCAAAATCCAAAATCCAAAATCGGATGTCCCAAGAAAGTTAAGATTCAAGTAGTAGAGAATGAAAATTTTTTAAGCTTTATTAAGGCGGCAACGGTACAAACGCTATGTATGATGTCCTCAATTCCCAGTCAGTCCTAGAAGTGTTGCGACCAGTGGAAGATCCAGAACTTCGCAAAAGTCTGGTAGAACTGAATATGATTCGCAACGTCAAAATTGACGGTGGCAAGGTTAGCTTTACTTTGGTGTTGACTACTCCCGCCTGTCCTTTACGAGAATTTATTGTTGAAGATTGTAAAAAAGCTGTACAAAAACTGCCTGGTGTAACAGATATCAGTGTAGAAGTAACAGCAGAAACACCCCAACAAAAAAGCCTACCGGATCGCACTGGTGTGGCTGGGGTGAAAAATATTATTGCGGTTTCTAGCGGTAAAGGTGGTGTTGGTAAAAGCACAGTTGCCGTAAATATTGCTGTTGCTCTGGCACAAACAGGGGCGAAAGTTGGTTTGCTAGATGCTGATATTTACGGACCTAATGACCCCACCATGTTGGGTTTAGCTGATGCGGAAATTACTGTGCGCTCCACAGAAACAGGGGAAATTCTCGAACCTGCGTTTAATCATGGGGTCAAATTAGTATCAATGGGCTTTTTGATTGACCGCGATCAACCAGTTATTTGGCGTGGTCCCATGCTCAATGGCGTAATTCGTCAGTTTCTTTATCAGGTGCAATGGGGAGAAATTGATTATTTAATTGTTGATATGCCTCCGGGAACTGGAGATGCTCAGTTGACTTTAACCCAATCAGTACCAATGGCAGGAGCAGTGATTGTGACTACACCTCAAAATGTGGCATTACTGGATTCTCGCAAGGGTTTGCGGATGTTCCAGCAAATGAATGTACCAGTATTAGGGATTGTGGAGAACATGAGTTATTTTATTCCTCCCGATCAACCAGATAAACAATATGACATTTTTGGGTCTGGTGGAGGTTCAAAAACTGCCGCAGAATTAGATGTACCACTTTTGGGCTGTGTACCTTTGGAAATTTCTACCAGAATTGGTGGAGATAGTGGTATACCCATAGTGGTTTCTGATCCAGATTCAGCTTCAGCTAAAGCCCTAAAAGCGATCGCTCTGGCTATAGCAGGTAAAGTTTCAGTTGCTGCTCTGACATAAGATTGGTAATGGGTAATGGGTAATGGGTAATGGGTAGTAGTTTTCCCAATCACCAATTACCAATTACCAATTACCAATCCCCGTTTAAAACTCAAGTCGTTATTCGCACAATGTTGTTAAAACGTTCGCTACCTAAAGTCCGCTGGCAATATTGGGTTAAGCCTTGGCAGCAAATAGATTGGCTATTATTTTGTCTAGTTGTTGCTGCCAGTATGTTTGGCGGCTTGATGATTCTCAGTACAGAACTCAATCAGCCCGTTACTGATTGGTGGTGGCACTGGCTTGTAGCTGGTATTGGCTCCATCATCGCTCTATTTTTGGCTCGTTGCCGCTATGAAAACCTGATTCAGTGGCACTGGATCACTTACGCTCTGACTAACTTCAGCTTAATTGTAGTCATGGTGGCTGGTACAAGTGCCAAAGGCGCACAGCGATGGATTAGTATTGGTGGGTTTAATGTGCAACCATCAGAATTTGCCAAAATAGGCGTAATTATCACCCTCGCTGCTTTATTACACAGGCGTACTGCTTCCACCCTGGAGAGTATTTTCCGTGTCTTGGCAATTGCGGCTGTTCCTTGGGGATTAATATTTTTACAACCTGATTTGGCTACTTCTCTAGTGTTTGCATCGATAGTTTTGGGAATGCTGTATTGGGCAAATGCTAACCCTGGTTGGTTGATCCTGATGATTTCCCCTGTGGTGTCTGCTATCCTCTTCAGTATATCCTGGCCTTTATCAGAACCAATAGTTTTAATCAAAGAACTCACTTTTAGTCCTTTGGGTGTTTTCTGGGCGGGTGCTATGGGTATTCTTGGGTGGCAAACTTTACCTTGGCGTAAATTCAAAATTAATGCGATCGCCTCTTTTAGTCTCAATATGCTGGGGGGAGAATTAGGCGTTTTCGCTTGGAATCATGTATTAAAAGAATATCAAAAAGATAGGTTAAGTGTATTTATTAATCCTGAACATGACCCTCTTGGTGCTGGTTATCACTTAATTCAATCTCGTATTGCTATTGGTGCTGGGGAAATTTGGGGATGGGGTTTGTTTAAAGGTCCAATGACTCAATTAAATTTTGTCCCAGAGCAGCATACGGATTTTATTTTCTCCGCTGTTGGTGAAGAATTTGGTTTTATTGGTTGTTTAATAGTGCTGTTTGTCTTTTGTTTGATTTGCTTCCGCATCCTACACATTGCGAAAAACGCTAAAGATAATTTTGGCTCTTTATTGGCTATTGGTGTTTTATCTATGATTATCTTTCAACTCATTGTTAACGTGGGTATGACGGTTGGTTTAGCACCTGTAGCCGGAATTCCCCTACCTTGGATGAGTTATGGTCGTTCTGCTATGCTCACTAATTTTATTGCTCTAGGATTAGTAGAATCTGTAGCAAATTTCCGGCAACGTCAAAAATTTTATTAGAGGGAACAGGGAACAGGGAACAGGGAACAGGTGACAGTAATAAGGCAAGAAGCAAGAGTTTATTCTTCCCAATCACCAATCACCATCAACTAATATTAAGCTAATAACAGAGAATAAATTGAGGGTAAAAACATGATTCTGCCTGGAGCAACTGTTCGCATCAAGAATCCCGCAGACACATATTATCGCTATGAAGGACTTGTGCAACGAGTCAGTGATGGTAAAGTAGCTGTACTGTTTGAAGGTGGTAACTGGGATAAAATTATTACCTTCCGCTTACCAGAACTAGAACTCGTAGAGACTACCGCCAAGAAAAAAGGAAAATAATTGTTTAGTCATTAGTCAGTGGTTATCAGTCATTAGTAAAAGAATAATGACTAATGACTAAGGACTAATGACTAAGAACTAATATGCGTCTACCCTTACCACAGTTTGCGACAGGCGATCGCCATCCTCACCACATTGCGGAGGTGATTGAAACCACAACTACCGAATTTTTGGCGCAATGTCTAGAACCAGAAGACTTGAGTTTTCCGGTTATGCCTCCTTTTGGTAGTTGGGTTTGTGCTGTAGATGAAGAGTCTGGGAATCAAATCTATGCTGTGGTATATCATGCCACAACTATGCCCATAGATTCTGTACACCGAGCTAGGGCGTTGGGGTTGTCCTTACAAACTTTACGCGAAGAACAACCCCAGATATTTGCTATGCTCAGAACAGAATTTCGGGCGGCAATTGTTGGATTTGAGCAGCAGTCACAAAATCTCAGTTATAACCAAGGAGTGTATCAGTATCTCCCACCACGTCCGCCCCAAATACATCAAGCAGTTTATCGGTGTCAACCAGAAGCGATCGTCAGGTTCACAGAAAAATTAGATTTTTTAAGGACTTTACTTTTGATTAATGGTGCGCCAGTAGAATCTTTAGCTGCATCTGCTATTCGTGAAGTTTACCAATTACGCAAAGCTGACAGAGAATGGCTAATTAAAGCTGGTCGCCATCTTAGTGTACTGCTAAAAGATGATTATGATCGTCTACGCTTTATTTTGAGCCAAATTCACCCATAGGGAATAGGGAATAGGGAATAGGGAATAAGTAGGGAGCGACAAAAATTCAACATTCAACATTCAGTATTCAGTATATAACTCCTGAGTCATGGAAATTTTTGAACTCCTAATAGCTCATAACTGATAACTGATAACTGATAACTGATAACTGATAACTGATAACTGTTTTACATGATGCCACTTGTGTCACAAGTTCTGACGTTAGATCCAACCTTTCAAGTTCTAGGACCAGAACCTATTGTTCCCTTGGCTATTTTACTGTTAGTCATTCTTGTTATACCTATCCTCTTTGAGCGACTAAGATTGCCAGCATTAGTAGGTTTGGTTGGCTCTGGAGTGGTACTAGGTCCATCAGGTTGGCGCTTATTTGAACCTGAATTGCCAATGATGACTTTGCTATCAGACATTGGGTTAGTTTACTTGATGTTTATCACCGGATTGGAATTTAATATCCCACTTTTCCGTCAACAGCAAAGTCGTTCCTTAATATTTGGTGCTTTTAGTTTCCTTTTACCCCTGATGCTAGGAACATTAGGAGGACGATTTTTGGATTTTGGTTGGCACAGTTCCATACTAATAGGCTGCTTACTGTCTTCTCACTCCCTTTTGACATATCCAATTATCAATCGTTTGGGATTGACAAATAATCAGGCTGTGACTATGACAATGGGAGCCACAATTTTTAAAGATATCGGCACACTGCTAATATTAACTGTTTCCATAGCCAGCTTTCATAGTGGGGCATTCAGCTTTTCTAAACTAATCACTATATTAGGCGGGGTAATAATATACTTGATGATAGTGTTAGTCGGTTTTGATTGGGCGAGCCAAGAATTTTTCCGCCGTTCTGGGGATGAAGAGGGTAATAAGTTTTTGTGTGTGTTGATGTCTGTATTTCTGGCAGTTGTCATTGCACAACTGATGGGTTTAAACAAAATTGTGGGCTTTTTCCTGGCGGGTTTAGTCGTTAATGAAGCTATAGGCGAAGGACCAGTTAAAGAAAAATTAATATTTATCGGCAGTGTTTTATTTATTCCTATTTTCTTTATTTACTTGGGGTTAAGAATTGATTTACCTGCCTTTTTTGCTGGATACAGCACAATCAAGTTATTACTATTAATTTTAGTGGGTTTGATTGTTGGCAAATTTATGGCATCTGTGTTGGCAAAGTTGGTTTACCGCTATAGCTGGCAGGAAACACTAACTATTTGGTCACTATCTCTTCCCTTGGCAGGTACAACATTAGCGGTGGCTGTAGGGGGATACAGGTCTGGTTTACTGTCAGGAGAGGTATTAAACACTGCCATTATCTTGGTGCTGATTACAGCGACTTTGGGACCTTGGCTGACGAGTCTCATGGCTGTTGGCTGTGCTATGAATTTGACCTGTTCATCGTTGGCAGAAGTATCACCAATTACTTTGTCTCAGCAGCAATCACAATCATCACAGGGTAATTTTACGATCATCGTACCTATCCAAAATCCCCAAACGCAAAAGTATTTGATGGAAATGGCGGCCTTATTAGCCTGTCAATCCCAGGGTAAAGTTTTACCATTAGCGATCGCTCATGCTACATCTCAAATGGATGCACCCCAGTTAGATACCGCTTGGCAACGGAATGAAACGTTATTAGCTAAAGCCATTGCACAAAGTCAATTATTGGGCGCACAAGCAGAACCATTACTGAGAATTGATGATGCTTTTGCTCCAGGAATATGTAGGGCTGCTCGTGAACAAAAAGCGAATTTAATTATTATAGGTTGGGGTAAACGTACTGGTTTGCGGGCGCGTTTATTGGGGAATGTCATTGATAATGTGCTTTGGGCTTCCCATTGTCCAGTGGCCGTGGCACGTCTGGTAGAATCACCAAAAAAAATTCAGCGTATTTTAGTGCCGATAGAAAATTTAATTACGCCAACACTCACACCTGTACAATTTGCTCAAACCTTGGCAGATGCTAATCAAAGCCAGATTACTCTTATCAATGTTTGCGATCGCCGCACCAGTGCTAGTCAAATTTCTGCCAGAAGAGAGCATTTATCCCAATGGGTATCTAATTTAGCTGTGCCAAATCCACCAGAAATTCAAATTTTCACTCATGAAAATCCTACCCAAGCTATTTTACAGGCTGCAAGATTGTATGATTTAGTGGTATTGCCTTTTATCCGTAATCGTACTATCCCTGGAGGGTTAGCTATGAGTGATGTTACAACCGAATTAGCTAGGCAACTTACCTGCTCTATTATCATTCTGGGAGAACCACAACGCCATCATAAACTCGCTTTGTCAAAAAATAAGCTGTTATGCAGCTAAATTGTATAATCATAAATTTCTGAACTCTTGTGGCACAGGCATACTTCGACTGCGCTCAGTACAAGTCTTGCCTGTCTCATTTATACAAATTAAATGCACAACAGCTTATATCCAAAACAGCGTTCATACAAAAATCCTAATCAGCATTCTGCTATATAGGGGTTGCTGAGAAAGTCTTTTCGTGGAGGCAGGGAACTCTTAACAGGGAACAGTTTTAGCTATCTGTCATCCCCCCATTTTGGGATTTCTTGGTTTCAAAATGCACGGTTTTTCAGGTATACCCTTCAAAAGTCTTGCACTTTTTTCCTCTTTATCAACAGTTCGACAAGCTCACTGACCACCTGTAACCCTTGATATATGTGGGTTTTACATTTATTCAGCAAGCCCTATGTATTGATATACTGAAGCCGGGCAATCTAAAAATAAGGATAATACCTCTGGAAATATCTAGAAAATAATTGGGAAACTATGAGAATTTTAGTGACAGGCGGTGCTGGGTTTATTGGTTCTCATCTGATAGACCGACTAATGGCTGATGGACATGAAGTTATATGTTTGGATAACTTCTATACAGGAAATAAACGCAATCTCCTCAAATGGTTCAATAACCCTTATTTTGAGATGATCCGTCATGATATTACTGAGCCAATTCGCTTAGAAGTGGATCAAGTCTATCATTTGGCTTGTCCTGCTTCTCCGGTGCATTACCAGTACAACCCCATTAAAACCGTCAAAACTAATGTGATGGGAACCCTGAATATGTTGGGGTTGGCTAAAAGAGTGAAAGCGAGATTTTTATTAGCCTCCACCAGTGAAGTTTACGGTGATCCAGAAGTGCATCCCCAAACCGAAGATTATCGTGGTAGTGTTAATCCCATTGGCATCCGCTCCTGCTATGACGAAGGTAAAAGAATTGCGGAAACTTTAGCATTTGACTACTACCGAGAAAATAAAGTTGATATTCGTGTAGCTCGAATATTCAACACCTATGGACCAAGAATGTTAGAAAACGATGGTCGGGTAGTCAGTAACTTGGTTGTGCAAGCATTAAAGGGTATTCCTTTAACTGTGTACGGTGAAGGTTCACAAACTCGCAGCTTTTGCTATGTATCTGATCTAGTTGAAGGTCTAATGAGGCTGATGAATGGTGATTACATCGGACCTGTAAATCTGGGTAATCCTGATGAGTACACCATTTTAGAACTGGCACAGACAGTACAAAATATGGTTAACCCAGATGCAGAAATTAAGTTTGAACCCCTACCTTCAGACGATCCCCGTCGTCGTCGTCCTGATATTACCAAGGCACAAACTTTATTAAATTGGGAACCTACCATTCCTTTACAAGAAGGGTTAAAACTGACAATAGAAGATTTCCGTCAACGTATCAAAACTAATGATTAGTCTATAGTCAGTTCTCATTAGTCATTTGTTAACCAACAACTCATGACTAATAACCAATGACTGATAATAAAAAAACGAGGAGTTTAAAAAATGCGTGTTTGTGTAATCGGGACTGGTTATGTGGGTTTAGTCACAGGAGTTTGTTTAGCTTATATTGGTCATGATGTCATCTGCATAGATAACAACGAAGAGAAACTAAAGTTAATGAAATCTGGGCAGTCGCCAATTTTTGAGCCTGGACTTTCGGAAATTATGCAATCTGCTATTAATAGCGGAAATATTCAATTTTCGTCGGATTTGGGGGCGGGAGTTGCCCACGGAGAAATTCTGTTTATTGCTGTGGGAACTCCGCCATTACCGAATGGTGAAAGTGATACCCGTTATGTGGAAGCTGTAGCTCGTGGAATTGGAGCTAATCTCAATGGCGGTTATAAGGTAATTGTGAATAAATCTACAGTACCCATCGGTTCTGGTGACTGGGTACGGATGATTGTTTTAGATGGTATTGTTGAACGTCAGAAGTCATTGGTAGCCGCAGGTGCTTCATCTGCTGAGGAAAAACCACCGGAAATTTCCCCTCACTTTGATGTTGTGAGTAATCCAGAGTTTTTGCGGGAAGGTTCAGCAGTTTATGACACTTTTAACCCGGATCGGATTGTTTTGGGGGGGAACAGTCAACAGGCGATCGCCATGATGAAGGAACTTTACGCCCCCATTGTAGAACGCAAGTTTGCAGCCGATCAATCTTTACCGCCTGTACCAGTGCTGGTGACAGACTTGAGTTCAGCAGAAATGATTAAATATGCTGCAAATGCCTTTTTGGCAACTAAAATTAGTTTTATTAATGAAGTGGCAAATATTTGCGATCGCGTTGGTGCTGATGTCACCCAAGTCGCAAAAGGTATCGGTTTAGATTCCCGCATTGGTAACAAGTTCTTGCAAGCGGGCATAGGTTGGGGTGGTTCTTGCTTCCCCAAAGATGTATCGGCGCTGATTCACACTGCTGATGATTATGGTTATGAAGCGCAACTCATGAAAGCTGCTGTCAGTGTGAATGAACGTCAGCGTTTGATTGCTTTGGAAAAATTACAACAAGCTTTGAAAATCCTCAAAGGTAAAACCGTTGGACTACTCGGTTTAACCTTCAAACCCGATACAGACGATTTACGGGATGCTCCTGCACTCAACTTGATTGAGCAACTCAACCGATTAGGAGCTAAAGTCAAAGCTTATGACCCGATTATTTCCCAAACAGGTATGCGTCATGGTCTTTCGGGAGTATTGGTAGAGACTGACGCAGAAAGATTAGCTGATAGTTGTGATGCGTTGGTACTCGTTACCGAATGGCAACAGTTTAGCACTTTGGACTATGCAAAAATGGCAAAATTAATGAACCACGCCGTTATGATTGACGGTCGTAACTTCTTGGACCCGGAAACGATGGTAAGAGCGGGTTTCCAATATATTGGTGTAGGTAGGTGATTGGTGATTGGGTACTGGTGATTGATGATTGGGGACTATGAAAAGATTACAGGTAAAGGGTCTTAGCCTGCTGGAAGTTAAAAAAGTGCAAGCTTTTACGGGGTGGAAACTTAAAAACCTTGCATTTAATTCCTACTCAAAGGAAAAATTGTTCCTATCCAACTCTTGAAACTGTCACCTGTCACCAATCACCAATCACCAATCCCCATTAACCACTTTTAGGAATTCGTTCTATTTCTGCATATCCACTAAAAATCAATCTTTGACCTTCTGTTTCTAAACGATTAAGTCGCATTTTTACACCATCCAGGTCAAAACGGTCTAAATCGACCATATTATCTAAAATTTCTACCAGTGCCATGCTTAAAGTTTGGGAAATTTCTCGCTGTGCTTCTGGTACTTGTTCTAGTTCAATTTTTGGATCTTTAAAAGAAACTCGTCGCCGTCTTTCAATAGCTATACCTAATGTCATACTCAGGGGTATGACTTCTCCATTGTTCAAGTCAGCTTTAGCTAGAAGATGTAAGCGATTTCCCGGTAATAACTGTATTTGAACGTCGGTAAAGGAAACTGGTTCACCACCTGAAATTGCTGTTAAAGCTGGCTCAGAAAGATTGAGTAGTCGCTTTTTCACCAATTCTGCACCAAAAGCTTGATTAATACCTGCTTCTGATAATATTACTTGCGCTACTGCTTGGGTGGATTGTTTAAGGTTGAGTTTGCCGCTCAAAACCGAACTAAAGTCAATGGCAACCGCATCGGTTTCAAAAGACATTTCTTCAACAGCGAAGTCTCTCCGAATTACTAGGCCACGACCGCTCATTTTAAAGCTATCAATGCTGCCTTGCAACAGTTTGCTGGAGGGATAGCAGCGCACAAAGACTTCTACTGACTCGCTCTGGGTAAACAGGTGGCGAATCGTTTGGCTGGCGACTGTGTTGAGCATTCGCTCTCCCCAATCTGTGCCTTTGGGATCTGTTAAACCAGTAAGTCCGCCTAACATTAGGTTCTGGGTCTCTAGAAGTTCTTTATACTTTTGTAACAAATTGTGAACAATATTGCAAGCGATCCCCAGATTTGTTGTTCTAATGGGTTTGAACAGGATAACTGATGCTTTGCTTTACCGGGAATTTGAGATTTGAGATTTTAGATGAAAAAATTTCGTATGGGAAAAATGGTAAGTAGGGTTTGCTGAGAAAGTCTTTCCTTGAAGATTAAGGATTTCAAGGTCAAACTCTTTATTCAGCAACCCCTAAAAAGTTTTGAATGGTGATATTAGACACTTGTATTTACCTAATAATGCTCGTTACTACGTTTATAATAGTAAGTATATTGCATTAGTGTAATAACAAGACTTGGCGGACAAGGTAAAAATAGATTATAAATAAGATTATCTGCCATATGGGTAACGCTACGCTGCGCTATCAAGGGAGGCAGAGGGCAGGGGAGGGGAGCATCCCAAATGTGTAAATTTATTTTTATCTAACGAAATCAAATGCTCCAAGCCTTGATATGATTGAACCGCAAAGGGCGCAAAGAACACAAAGGTAAGATATTTAAACGAGAGTTTTTGGTGCTGCTGCAATTATTTTTTCAAAATTGGGATGCTCCCGGAGGCAGAAGGAAAATTTTTAAATTGGTGATTTGGCGGTCTACGATTAGATGTGGGTTTAAATCCCCCACTAAGAAAGCCTCCTGCCTTTCAACTCCTGCCTCCTTTAAGATTTTCTAGCTTCTATACCAGTATTATAGTAGTAGTCACTGTAATAATTATGAAGCTGATTATTTTCACCGTTAGCAACCACACCTAAGACATTAATAGGAAAGTTTTTCAGACTGTCCTGAAGTTGCATCACTGCTGATTTGTCGGTTTTGTCCATTCTCACCACCAGCAGCGTACCATCCGTTTGTGGAGCTATCAGTCTGGCATCAACTATTTTCAGCATGGGAGGAGCATCATAAATTACTAAATCAAAATTTTCGTGCAAATATTCCATCACTTGCTTCATTTTATCCGATGAAAGCAATCTTACAGGATCTGGTGGTTTATCGCCAGCGGTAATCACTGATAATGAACTCATATCAGGTAACTGTTGCATCACCTGCTCAACTGGTATATTTGATGTGAGGACATTGGTTAAACCAAATAAATTTTTTAATCCCGATATTCTGTGAATCTGAGGGCGGCGCAAATCACCATCCACCAGCAATACTCTTTTGCCCAAGGCTGCTGCTATTTGAGCTAGATGGAATGCAACTGTAGTCTTTCCATCTCCAGGCATCGTGGAAGAAATAGTTAAGGATCTAATTGGTTGATCAGAATTGAGCAACTGAATATTAGAGTAAAGAACCTGTAAAGATTCCCAAAATAAACCTTGTCCATAATAGCCATAATAACTTTTCTTGCTCCTCTGGTAGAAAAGTTTAGACAACCAAGAATCAACTTGAGGAAATTTTCCTGATTCAGATTTGGAAGTGGAGCGATTATTGTAAGCAGATTGGTAATCTTTGATGCTTTTGTCTATAGGAAGAGTTCCCAATAAAGGTAGTTTGATTTTCTCCTTCAGGCTGTCGACATCATGAAAGGTATTGTCGAGTTTTTCCAGCAGGAAGGCAATACCCACACCTGCTGCTAAACTGCCAAATAATCCCACAATCAAATTTAGAGGGATCCTTGGTAAAACAGGATCTTCCTTTTGATTTGCTGCTTGTGTTAATTCCCAGGGTAGTTCTGTTTGTGCTGCTTGAATCACAAGGTTTTCACGGGCTTCTAAAAACCGATTCAGGCTATCATTTGCTATTTGCAAGTTCCGCTGAATTTCAGTGTATTGTCTGGCTAAGATGGGTAGTTGCTTAAATCTTTGCTTGGTTTGCTGCTCTACTTTGGCTAGTTCCTGGCTTTGTACCTCTAGCTTCTGAAGCACACTGGTTGCTTCAGCTAATTTTAATCCTACATACCGCATTTGTTCATCTTCTATCAGAGGCAAAAGATTCTGCCTTTTCTCTTCTAATACTTTTATAGACGGGCTATCTGGTTGAAACCGTACTAATTCTCCAGATAATTGGGCTTCTAATTGACGTAATTGAGTTATTAATTGACTATATATAGGGGCTGCATTTAATGTTGCTTGTTGTCCTTCTGGGGTTGATAAGCTCACATAAGTAGCTCTGGCAGTGGCTAAGTTTTGCTCAATTTTTAGTCTTTCGTCTGCTAATTTTTGAAGTTGTTCTGCCACATGCTCGGACTGATGTTCTGGATCAATAAAATCATACCTTTGTCTGAATATTTGTAGTTGTTTCTGCAATTGAGCTACCCTATTTCTGATGGTAGGTAGTTGTTTATCTACAAATTGGACTCCCTGTGTTAGTTTTGTTTTTCGTTTTTCTAAGCTGTATTGCAAATAGTAATCGGATAGTGTCTTTAATACTAAGTCAATTTTTTGACGTTCTTGATGTCGATAGCTTATTTTTATAATTTTGGTTTTACCTAGACGACTAATCTTTAAATTTTTTATTAGTAGATCATAGGTGAGATCAGGATAGGAAGATTGTAGCTTTGGCAAAACTTCTTTCATCAGTTCCTGGCTTATAAGCACCTCAATTTGGCTTTCGTAATCTAGGGCAGAGTTATTAATCACTCTAGACTCTGGCAGAGGTACTTGTCCTAATAAATTACTATCACTATTTACAGGCTCAACTAAAAGCTGAAAATTACCTTCATAAATAGTTTCTGCTGTAAGTGTGTAGTAAATAACAGTAGACATCACCACAGAGACAACCCCTATGATAGCTAATGCACGCCGCTGGATAACAGAAAAAAAGTCTTTTAAGTCTATCTCATCTTCCTCGATTTCAAATGATGAAAAATTCTGAGGAGGTAAGGTTTGAGGTGCAATAATGACTCTGTTGTTTTCATTCAAGGTTGAGTTTATGCTAGAATTATGATTGTTCATGGATTTTAGATCAAATGATTTTTTGGGTTAAGTATTTTTTTGTATTTTTGTAGCATTCTAAGCACTCTAGGAGAGCCAATTTTATAATCCTAAGAGTTTGTTTCAAAAGTTTTTTATTGTCATCAATGACACTGATTAATCCCCCAACCCCTTAAAAAGGGCGGGCTAAATTCTTTAAACTCCCCCTTGAAAAGGGGAATTTATGGGGATCTGAAAATATTTTATACATCATGAGAGACTTTTAAAACATCCTCTAATCTAGTTAAGTTTTGTGGTGCGGGCATCTTGACCGCTAGACTTGTATAAATTAGATGCACAACAACTTACGTACGAATTTTAAGCTGATCAGAGCGATTAAATTGGCTAGAATCAATTTGTATCTCTAATTACCAGAAATATAATTAATATAATAACCTATGTTGCTAGTTATGCAAGCAAATATTAACAACATTCTTATCTATAGGACTCCTAAGCTGTTGTGCATTTAATTTGTATAAATAAGGTTAACAGGCAGGATGCCTGTTCCACAAGGGTTTTATCATTAACATCTGTACCTCAGAATACCGAAAACTGCTGTATTTACTGTTCCCAATTCCCAATTGCCAATTCCCTAAGAGGATGTTTGAAAAGTTTTTAATGTATAAATAAACCCCTCTCCAAACCTCTCCCCGCATCGGGGAGAGGCTTTGAAACCCCCATTTCCTTGTAGGGAAGGGGGGAAGGAGGGTTAGGTTTCTAGAGATTATCGGTTTCATCTAATACTTTTCAAACAACCTCTAAGATAAAAAACTCTCTACCTCACTAGCTTGGTAAATGCTATATTTATTTATTTTACTTGAGATTCTAACCATTGATTAAAAAGTGCGATCGCCTCTTGGATTTTGACGATAATTATTTCTGTTTGTTGGGCTAATTCTAACACTCTTTCTTTTCGCAATTGCAAATTATAATTATGACGTGCTAAATGTCTAAATTTCCGATAATCATTTAATTGTAATAATAGCGAACCTTGCCATACAGGAGGACGATTTTCCCCACCAATTTCTGCCATTTGTAACAATAGTTGTTCATGCCAATTTTCGGCTTTTGGCATTCCCCCATCTATGGTGACAGCAATTCTTTCGCTAATTCGCTCACAAGCTGTGTAAAAATCACAAATATAGCTGGATAAAGCTGGAGTGAGAGCAATTTCTGGAATACTTTCTGCTTGAGCCATTAATTGCTTTAAAGCTTGAAAATTTTGCTCTAAAGCTATCATCTCGTCCTCAATGCGAGTTTTTAAGGCTAAATATTTATTAGTGGGCATGAGTTTTTCTTTGAGAATCCGAGAACGGACAAAATCTGGCAGTTCTTCTAATGCTACCAAATCTATTTTTAACCAATTAGGTGCTATTTTTTCTAGAAGAGAATATGCCTCCCATTGTTGCTTTTCCGACATTCCTCTCACTGCTAAATCTAAATCAGATTGCCAATGCCAAGGGCTTTCTCCTGATAAAGAACCAAATAATATTACTTCTTTTGCTCCCTTTTCTAGGAGAATTTGCCGACATTTTGCGGCTGTTTGTAATGCTTCTTTTTTTCTTTGTTCTAGTGTTTGACTGATATTTTCTATATGAATATTTGCATTATTTGTATTTGCCATAATTGTGCTTAATCATTGTGCTTAGTGCTGAGTTTATCTCTACCACTCACTCCCTAGTCCCCTTCCTGTTGACTAGTTGATTTTTTCCAGGAAGATATCAATATCGTTTTCAAGATTGGGTAATAATGCTAATGCTTTAAATAAATTGATTTTGAGTTGCTCATATTCTATTTCTACCCCATAAGCATGACGAAAGAAATGGCGAAATCCTGTTAAACTATTTAAAATCTCGTAGGTTGACGCAGAAATTAAAAAAGGACGAACTTCAGGAATATTTTGGCTCATTCTTCTCAGTAATGCACTGTGCCACTGGGCAGTATCTGTAATATTATTTTCATAATAGGAAGCTACTATTTTTAGTAAATCTTCCGTTGCACCATATAAGTTATGAATTTGGTAAGCGATAATTTCTAATAAAACTGGATTATCAGAGGTTAAATTCTCAGAACGTTGAACCAATTTCTGATTAATAGCGTTGAGGATTAAATTCTGCCGTTCTTGTTCTAATTTGTAACGGCGTTCTTGGATAATATCATCTAATTTTGAACTGTGCCACTTTTTGATATTCATAGTATTTCAATTTAATACATGATTCATTACTCCTATGTTTCATTATATCTCTCCGGTAATTGAATGTGGGTGATTTGAAACCCTTTCTAGGGACAATTCATGAATTGTCCCTACATAAATTGTCCCTACATTCATTTTCACCAGATGTCTAATAGACATCTCCGGTAATGGTTGTAGAGACGTTGCATGCAAAGTATCTACAAGGGTTCTGGAAACCGCATATTTATTTTCCGGAAAATATATTGATTTTTGTCAATATAAGTATAGTTTTGTCTATGAAATTGTCAACTTAGGACAAGTTCAGCAGTGGCGATGATAACTGTGGACAGTAATATTCAGGAACCATGACTTTGAGCAGAGATAAGAGAGTATCTTTGTCTTCTTCTTGGGCGGCTAAGAAAAGCTGATACAGATATGGCTCTAGCTTTGTCCAAGGTATCATTGCTTCCTGGGCTGAGTAAATTTTCGGATGTATAGTTTTTTTAACATTCTCTTCTTCAATCAACAGCTCTTCATATAGCTTCTCTCCTGGACGCAAACCTGTGATTTTAATCTCAATGTCCTTCCCTAAAACTAGACCACTGAGTTCTACCATTTGCACAGCCAGATCGTAAATTTTGACCGGTTCCCCCATATCCAAGAGAAAAACCTCCCCCCCCTTCCCTAGAGCGCCAGCTTGAATGACCAGGCGAGCTGCTTCGGGAATGGACATAAAATAGCGAGTAATTTCGGGATGGGTAATAGTAATCGGTTGTCGCTGTAAAATCTGTTGTTGAAATCGGGGTACTACTGACCCTGTGCTATTTAACACATTACCAAACCTGACCATGAGCAAACGGGTGTAGGTGTCTGGCTGTTTTGATAAAGCTTGCAAAATCAACTCAGCCACTCGTTTGGTTGTTCCCATCACACTGGTGGGTCGTACAGCCTTATCGGTAGAAATTAAGACAAAGGTCTCAACTTTACACTCATTGGCCGTGCGCGTAGCTACTAGTGTACCGTAAATATTGTTAATCACCCCTTGGGCTGGGTTCATTTCCACTAAAGGAACGTGCTTGTAAGCCGCAGCATGATATAAAGTATCAATATTATATTCTGTAATTACCTGTTTCAGACGTTGGGCATCAGTTACTGAGCCTAAACAAGCAGAACAATACAAGTTAGGATAGGTTTCTCGTAACTCTATCTCAATGCTATATAATGCAAATTCATTTAATTCATATAGAACTAGGTGGCGGGGTTGTTGTTGAGCAATTTGACGACAGAGTTCTGAACCAATAGAACCACCCGCTCCCGTGACTAAAACAGATTTATTTGTGATGTTGACTTGCAGTAACTTGGGATCTGGGAGAATTTCCTCTCGTCCTAAAATATCACCTATATTGATTTTCCGGAGTTGAGCAATTGAGACTTTACCTGATATGATTTCTGCTAGGGTGGGTACTGTTTTGACTTCTATATCTAGAGCTTTAAGTTCCGCAACAATTTCTTGCTTTCTTTTGGGCGTTGCTGATGGAATTGCTAAGAGTACGAGATGTACCTGGTACTTGTTAATGAGATATTCCAACTTCTCAGGGCTATAAACCTGAATGCCATTAATCGTATGTTTCCATAGTTGTGAATTGTCGTCCACAAAGGCTATAATCTCAAAGTTGTTATCCAGAACAAGTGCTTGGGATAGTTGAAATCCAGCTTGTCCGGCTCCATAGATAATTACTGGTTGCAGGAATTGTTTGCTATTTGCTACACTACTAATAGTTTGAGATTGGAGTTTTAATCTCAGGGGGGAACTCAAACCATATAATAACCATCGGGCTATGAGTCTGACTGTAACTATTAAAATTAGTGTGACTAAAGTATCTACTATCTGAACAGAAATGGGTAGGAAATTGACACGGAAAATCAAATCCAGGATGATCAATCCTCCTTGTCCCAGAATAACTGATTGGAAGGCTGTGTATAAAAAGGCAAACTCGCTGTATTTCAGTACATTTTTGTACATTCCCAGTAGGGAAAATAATAGTATTTTTACGGGAATCAGCGGAATAATAGAAGGGAGATATTTACCCAGTATATCCACAGGAAATAAACTGTGGGAATATATGGAAAATGCAATATAAATTGCCAATAAAAATAGTAGAGAGTCAGTTAAATACAGAATCAGATGCTTTTTTGTTCTTGAGGAAGTTTGGAGAAAATGGGCAATATTTTTGATAAAAACAGTTTTTTTCAAAAGACTAAGCAGAAAATATGTTATTCGCATAGTATAGTTATGAATGGGAAAGTGTGATCAAACAGTTTTGAAATTAAATTTGATAGAACCTAAGAGGTTGTTTGGAAAGTATTAAACAGGTAATTTTTATCTTAGGGAACAGGGAACAGGGAATACCGAAGGATTGGGAAGGATTGGGAAGGATTGGGGAACACACAAAAAACAATAAAATCCAGTCCCCTCCCCTTACAAGGGGAGGGTTAGGGTGGGGTCAAACAATAGTTGATACACTAATAATGACTTGACAAACATCCTCTAAGTAGGGGTTGCTGAATAAAGCGCAACCCTTTATAAATCAAAGGTTTGAGCTTGATAAAGAGGAAAAAAGTGCAAGACTTTTGAAGGGTATACCTGAAAAACCGTGCATTTTGAAACCAAGAAATCCCAAAATTTGGGGATGACAGATAGCTGAAACTGTTCCCTGTTCCCTGTTAAGAGTTCCCTGTCTTCACGGAAAGACTTTCTCAGCAACCCCTAAGTATTAATAATGAAATCCCCGACTTTTCGGAACACCTGTACATTACCAAAAGTCGGGGATATTTGGGGTATATTTTTAGTAAATTGACTGAGTAACTTGACAAAGTTATGATCTGCTATTTGCTGTCGCAGATTGCAAGCGGGATTTGAAACTAGCTCCGGTGCGCCCGGTAGCTAACCACAGGACTGAGCGCCCTATGTCCCTAGCGATGCGGGTTCGAGCTTCTCGCCGAGAGCTTTGGGAGGGGACGGGGATGGGAGTAAAGGCGATTCCCTGACTACCAAAGACAATAGTGGCGATCGCCTGGGAGCGTCGCATATGGTAGTCTGAGGTGACGAGATAGACGTGGCGAATATTATTTTGTTGCAAAGGTGCAACCATTGTGGTAAAATTAGTAACTGTATCTGTAGCGCGGTTGTCGTACTGGATGCGATCTCCTCCCTGTAATTTTTGGCTGTGAAGGTCACCTAAGATGCTGCGGATTTCCGGTTCGCCCACGGAAACCCAAATGGGAAGGTCAGGGAATTTTTGAGCCATTTCTCGGGTGAATTTGGCTCTGCTGCTTTCCCCACTGAGCATCAAGATGGCTTGGGGTTGGGGATTTTGTTGACGTGTTATGGCTAGACGCAGGGGGATAGCACTGGCTATAGTGAACATTCCCAAGCAACCAGCTAGGGTCAATAGGCGCAGAGGTTTGAGCATATCAATGAATGAGATTTCAGCTATATGCCTATGTTAGAGGCAAATTTTTCATCTGAGACAATTTTCCCCAGATATGCCCGTTATCTCACCTTTACCTGAGATTCTAGGCACTGGTTAAATGTGGCTAGGGTTGTTTGTATTTTTGGTAAAATTACTTCTATATCGCACCCAGGGTAGTGTTAAAGGCGATCGCACCATCAGCAGTGTATTTAACAGTAATATTCCTATTTTTGCTGATGTGTACCATTTAACCAGGCTTCTAGGTCAGCAATGGTAGTAAAGTCTAGGAGGGCTTCCCCTAGGGACTCCAGTTGATTCAGGTCTAAGGAACGGATTTGAGCTTCTTGGTTGGGTGACAATACCCCACAGCGACGCTTCAACAGACGGATAATTAGCTGGGCTTCACCTTCCTGTCTACCTTCGGCTTTACCTTCCTTAGCTCCTAGTTGAAACACATCCCGATAGAATCTTGTCTGGGTAATATCTGCTGTTTTCAGGTCTAACATCTTTAATATTTCCTCTGGACTGATTTGGGGGAATTTGCTTACCAGTATAGCCTCTATCAAGTCTAGTCTTTGTGTGAATTGCGTCTTGTTCTCTACATTTTGTAGTAGTTTTTGGGCTGCTTCACCTACCCGCTTTTGAGGAAGAACAATTAACTGTAATATTCCCAGGTTAGGACTTAGGTCTGTCTCTGACAGCAAGTCTTCCAGGTAAAGTCTCTGTACTTTTTGCTGTAAATCTCCATAAGGTATTTCTGACCCCAGTTCATGACCACGGGATTTGATGATGATTAGTCCCCGCCATGGTCTGCTGATGTTGTATTGTTTCAGATATAAGTAAACTTCGGCAAAATAGCGCCCATAAAAACCCTTATCTGTTTGCATTTGGGCTTCCAGAAATACTATGGGTAAGTTGAGGTCATCCCCTATGGGAGTTAATACCCCATCGTGGCGAAATTCCTGTTCTTTGATCACAGGGGCGCAGTATTCAAACTCACAGTCTGGAGGGATTCCTGGTATAAGTTCGGCAAGGATACCTGGTTGAGTTAGGAATATACGGTAAAATAGCTTGTCTGTTTTCATCTTTTTTCAGAGCTGCGATCGCACCCTAACTATTATAGGTAGGCGATCGCACCAGCACCAGTGTATTTAATACTAATATTCCTATTTTTCCTGATTTGTACCATTTAACCAAGCTTCTAGGTCAGCAATGGTAGTAAAATCTAGGAGAGCTTCCCCTAGGGACTCCAGTTGATTCAGGTCTAAGGAACGGATTTGAGCTTCTTGGTTGGGTGACAATACCCCACAGCGACGATTAACCTGACGAATAATTAGCTGGGCTTCACCCTCCTGTTTACCTTCGGCTTTACCCTCCTTAGCTCCTAGTTGAAACACATCCCGATAGAATCTTGTCTGGGTAATATCTGCTGTTTTCAGGTCTAACATCTTTAATATTTCCTCTGGACTGATTTGGGGGAATTTGCTGACTAGTATAGCCTCTATCAAGTCTAGTCTTTGTGTGAATTGGGTTTTGTTCTCTACATTCTGCAGTAGTTTTTGGGCTGCTTCACCTACCCGGTTTTGAGGGAGAACAATTAACTGTAATATTCCCAGGTTAGGACTTAGGTCTGTTTCTGATAGCAAGTCTTCCAGGTAAAGTCTCTGTACGTCTTCCTTTAAGATTGATCGATAAGGTATTTCTGACCCCAGTTCATGACCACGGGATTTGAGGATGACTAGTCCCCGCCATGGTCTGCTGATGTTGTATTGTTTCAGATATAAGTAAACTTCGGCAAAATAGCGCCCATAAAAACCCTTATCTGTTTGCATTTGGGCTTCCAGAAATACTATGGGTAGGTTGAGGTCGTCCCCTATGGGAGTTAATACCCCATCGTGGCGAAATTCCTGTTCTTTGATCACAGGGGCGCAGTATTCAAACTCACAGTCTGGAGGGATTCCTGGTATAAGTTCGGCAAGGATACCTGGTTGAGTTAGGAATATACGGTAAAATAGCTTGTCTGTTTTCATCTTTTTTCAGAGCCGCGATCGCACCCTAACTATTATAGGTAGGCGATCGCACCAGCACTAGTATATTTGGTAGTATATTCCTATTTTTTCTGATGTGTACTATTTAACCAGGCTTCTAGGTCAGCAATGGTAGTAAAATCTAGGAGAGCTTCCCCTAGGGACTCCAGTTGATTCAGGTCTAAGGAACGGATTTGAGCTTCTTGGTTGGGTGACAATACCCCACAGCGACGGTTCAACAGACGGATAATTAGCTGGGCTTCACCCTCTTGTTTACCTTCTTGTCTACCCTCTTGTTTACCTTCTTGTCTACCTTCTTGTCTACCTTCCTGTCTACCTTCCTTGGCTCCCAGTTGAAACACATCCCGATAGAATCTTGTCTGGGTAATATCTGCTGTTTTCAGGTCTAACATCTTTAATATTTCCTCTGGACTGATTTGGGGGAATTTGCTTACTAGTATAGCCTCTATCAAGTCTAGTCTTTGTGTGAATTGCGTCTTGTTCTCTACATTTTGTAGTAGTTTTTGGGCTGCTTCACCTACCCGCTTTTGAGGAAGAACAATTAACTGTAATATTCCCAGGTTAGGACTTAGGTCTGTCTCTGACAGCAAGTCTTCCAGGTAAAGTCTCTGTACTTTTTGCTGTAAATCTCCATAAGGTATTTCTGACCCCAGTTCATGACCACGGGATTTGATGATGATTAGTCCCCGCCATGGTCTGCTGATGTTGTATTGTTTCAGATATAAGTAAACTTCGGCAAAATAGCGCCCATAAAAACCCTTATCTGTTTGCATTTGGGCTTCCAGAAATACTATGGGTAGGTTGATATCTTCCCCTATGGGAGTTAATACCCCATCGTGGCGAAATTCCTGTTCTTTAATCACAGGGGCGCAGTATTCAAACTCACAGTCTGGCGGGATTCCCGGTATAAGTTCGGCAAGGATACCAGGTTGAGTTAGGAATATACGGTAAAATAGCTTGTCTGTTTTCATCTTTTTTCAGATCAGCGATCGCACCCTAACTATTATAGGTAGGCGATCGCCTGTTTACTCATATTTGGTTGGTACTGTTAAGTTATAAGTTTTTAAGTTATAAGTTTTAAGTCCCAACGGGCATTCAATATTCAATATACATGCTCACGAGAGATTACAATTTCTGTAGCTCCCGGTGGAGGAAAAGGATAAAGCTCTGTTTGTCTGGAGGCAATTTGAATAAGTTGCCTGTCTACCTGCAAATTTACTAAAATTTTGGTAACTTCTCTTATTGCTAATCTGCGAGAGAATATGCTCATGACAGTAATTAGAATCAGTTTTATATCCAATATAAATGACTGATTTTCTATATAAATCAAGCTTAATCTACTCTTCCAAGGACGAACTAGCTGATTATAGGCAATGTCCGGATCTGAGTGGTTTCTCAGTATTTCACCCAAATCGGAGAAAACTATTGAGGATATATCTGTAATACCAGGCTTCACGGAAAGTAATTTCATTTCTGTGCTTGTGTACAGGTTCACTTCTCGTCGCACATTGGGACGTGGACCTACTAAGCTCATCTCCCCTTTGAGTACATTCCAAAGTTGAGATAGTTCATCCAACTTATACCTGCGGATAAAGTGACCAACCTGCGTAATTCTCGGATCATTAGCTGAAGTTGAATCAACCCCTATACGATCAGCATTAACAACCATTGAGCGCAATTTGAGCATCTGAAAAGGCTTACCTTTGAGACCAATTCTAGTTGCTACATACAAGGGAGAACAAAAGTCCTGCAACCAAATCAGAGTACCTGCAACCAGGAAAACGGGAAAACACAGGAGTAACCCAATTGCAGATGCAACTGTGTCAAACAATCTTTTCATATGTTTTTATTTTTGTTTATCGGTTGAATTTAAGCTCATAATAACTTTGTTATAGATGTGTTCAGCACTCATTTTGTATTGCGATCGCAAATAATCTTGACTGCCCACAAGAGACGAGAAACAGTCTGGTAAACCTATTCTGCAAAAAATCTGCGGAATAATACCGTTTTCCAAACAAACTTCCGCTACTGCTCCCCCTAAGCCACCTTGAATGGTATTTTCTTCAATTGTTACAATACCTCCTGTGTTTTTAGCTGCATCAAATATGACTTCTTTATCCAGTGGTTTCAGTGTATGTAAACTGATAACGCGAGACTCTATTTCTTTATCTGCCAATAGTTTTGCGGCTTTCAAGGTTTCATTCAGGATACCACCAATACTAATCAATGTGATGTCACTACCATCACGTAACTTCCTGGCTTTACCTAGTGTAAATACTTCTTGATGTTGATTAGTCATTCCTGCGCTACTTTTATCAAGTCGCAGGTAACATGTGCCTTGGGTATTGGCTAAAGATGAAGTAGCTTCAGACGCTTCCCAGTCATCTCCAGGAGCAACTATTGTTATATCTGGTAAGGCTCTGAGAATGCTCAAATCTTCAGTAGCATGATGAGAAATTCCCAATGCACCATAGCTAAAGCCTCCACCCATACAGACAACTTTCACATTGGCGTTGTGATAACAAGCATCATTGCGAATTTGTTCTAAACAACGCAGTGTAGGGAAATTGGCAAGGGAATAGGTAAAGGGTATTCGTCCTTCCAACGCTAACCCCGTCGCTAAACCTGTTAAGTTTTGTTCTGCTACGCCCACATTGAGAAATTGTTTGGGGTAACGTTGAGCAAATTTCTCAAAGACGCCAAAACCAAGATCACCAGTAAGTAACATGATTCTTGGATCAGACTCCGCTAATTCCAACAAACGTTGGATAAAAGCATTTCTCATAGTTGTAAGTTCAACTCCTGTAGAGCCTTTTCATATTCTTCTCCTTGGGCGGAACGATAATGCCAAAGTACAGAATCTTCCATAAAGGAAACTCCTTTCCCCTTAGTAGTGTGGGCAATTATGCAATTAGGTTTGCCAAGCTCAAAGGGAATTTGTAAGCAAGCCGATCGAATTGCTGAATGATCATGTCCGTCAATTTCTTGAACCGCCCACCCAAAACTACGCCATTTGTCAGCAAAGGGTTCTAAGTTAAGGGTTTCTTTGATCGTTGTAATACTTTGAAGCTTATTGTAATCTATGATTGCAACTAAGTTATCAAGATGATGATGAGCGGCAAAAAGAATCGCTTCCCAGTTAGATCCCTCATCACACTCTCCATCACTGAGTAAGACAAAAACCCTATGGCTGAGGTCATCAAGTTTACCCCCATAGGCCATTCCCGCACCGACAGAAAGTCCATGTCCCAGGGAACCTGTGGAAAACTCAACACCGGGGATACCCTTGTGAGAAACATGACCACTAAGGTCAGAACCATCTTGATAATGAGTGTTTAGTTTCTCAGCAGGGAAAAAGCCCCGTTCTGCTAGAACTGCGTACACTCCCGCTCCAGCATGGCCTTTGCTAAGTATAAAACGATCTCTTGCTGGCCAAGTTGGGTTCTGAGGGTCAACCTGAAGAATTTCGCCATATAAGACCGCTAGAATATCAGCTATGGAGAATACAGAACCAATATGGGAGCTTTTTCCTAAACTGGTCATTCTCAGTGCGTGTTTACGGATTTGGTGTGCTAGTTTTTCACTTCTCACTTTTCTAAGAGTTTTGATTGCAATTAAGGTATTCTTGATCTTGTTCTGAGAGATGCCAACCAAGGGCAGCAATGTTCATCTCAGTTTGCTCAGGAGTTTTAGCACCAACAATGGCAGCGGACACACCAGGTTGGTCAAGAAGCCAACGAATGGCAACCTGTGATACTTTTTTGTTATGAATTTGACTTAATTTGTTTAACTTGTCAATAATTGACAAGTTTTTTGCTAAGGTATCTGGTTGGAAATGGGGTAAACGATGCCGACGATCATCTTGACTGAATTTTGTGTTTACATCATACTTACCCGTAAGTAGGCCTTGTGCCAGTGACCCGTAGGCAAAGACGTTAATGTGTTCTGTAAGGCAGTAAGGAAGTAGTTCTATTTCTGAGCTACGGTCAACCAAGTTGTATTGCAGTTCAACAAAGGGTATTTTATGCCAGCTATGGGCTTGCTGTAACAATGGCAGAGGAAAATTAGAAACTCCAAAATGTTGGATTTTGCCCATGGCTTGACATTTACAAAGTGCTTCTATGGTGTCTTCAATGGGAGTTTTGGGATCAGGCCAATGAATCAAATAGATAGGAATGCAGTCAAGTTTTAACCGACTCAAACTATTTTCCAGTGCAGTGACAACTCTATGGGGGCTGGAGTCAAGAAAAGTATGAGCGCGATTTTTTCCTAGGGGAGGTTGCCAATTAACCCCAAACTTGGAGATAATAACAACCTCATGTCTTTTAGCTCCCAAAATTTGGCCTAGTCTTTCTTCCGCCCGACCTAAACCATAGACATCAGCAACATCAAAGCAGTTAATACCTAAGTCCAAGGCTTTGCTCACGGATTGCTCTAGTTGTTGCTCATCAACTTTTCCCCAGTCAGTCCCCCCAAGGGGTTCACAACCAAAAATGATTCGGGAAATAGTTAAATTAGTATTGCTTAATTGGTATAGTTCCATGGTAGAAGAAAGTTTCAGTGATACAGCACTTTCCGGTGTAATGAGGTACACTATGGGCGGGCAAGATGCCCACCCCACAAGAGTTTTATTATTATGATTTGTACCTCATAGCAATGAAATCTGCTGTAAATATCTGGGTTACTTCTCGAACCATACTCCTCCTCGTCCATCGGGTTTGAGGGGATTGGTGATACTGTGAACAGAGCGAAATTCATCAACAGCTTTACGGGAACCAAAACAGGTGGCATAATCATCGACGATGATCAAACCGCCAGTAACCACAAGGCCATAAAAGTTTTCTAGAGGTACTTTGGTTGACTCATACCAGTCGCCATCTAGTCGTAACACTGCTATTTCACCAACTTGCTGGCGATAGGCTGGAACAGTATCTTGAAACCACCCTTTAACCAGATGAGTTTCTGCTTGAGGAAAGCCTAGTTTGTCAAACATAAGTTCACTGACTTGTTCTATGGTTCCTAAACAGGAGCCTTTGGGGAGGGGACGGATAAAGTTACCCGCTTTACCTCCTTCGTAATCTTCAGCCGTCGGTTCTGGTAGGCCTTCGTAGGAGTCAAATAACCATTTTTGTCGCGTCTGTTGACCCAGTAATCTATTAGTTAAAGCCATCATTGCCGATGTTCCACCCTGGGCAACGCCACACTCTACAATTGCCCCGGGTAGATTTCTCAATTCAGCTAATGCAGTTACTTCAAAAGTATTTTCTAAAGCCTTACTACCGCCCATTGTGTAGGGTAAGAGTTTCCAAGTCAGAGATGTTTTCATCCTGAGAGATTTATCTCCATAAATACCAGCGGCGAAAGCTTTAACTCCATAAAGATAGCGAAGCAAAACTTGATAAGTGCGGTAGAGAAAATCGTAGACTAACTTATAGATACTAGCAGGTAAGATTTTAGCCAAAATAGGAATTATCAATTTAGCTATTTTAGCCACAAGAGATGGATTGTAATTAATGTTAGAGACGGTGGCGATATGGGAGTTTGGCATATGTATCACTGATGTAACTTCTACTAATTTTCTGATGAAACAAAGCTTTCTAGGTATTCAGCCAATTGATTGTAAACAACTTTGGCATCAAACAAGTTTTTAAATGTCGCGATGGAATTTTGTTTCATTGTTTCTAACCGTTCGCGGTTTTTTGATAATTGATCGAGTTCAGAAGCTAGCAATTCTGGAGAATTATGATAGCTAAAACCACATTCATATTCATGAATGATATCATAAAGACTACCGTTCTCCAGACTTAATGCTATTGCCAAACCACCAGACATGTATTCACCTGGTTTATTTCCAGGAGTATCAGCATAGTTAATGGAGTTAATGTAGGGAGCAAGTCCAATATCTGCTATTTTTAATAGGGTGATAATTTCATGTTTATCAATCCAACCTGTAAAGTGAATATTACTGAGATTGGCGGCCTGATTTTGCCAAAATGTAAGCTTTACTCCAGAACCACAAATAATGAATTTTGCGTTTGACTTTTTCTCTTGTAATATTTTGGCTGCCTCTATTATTGGAATTAGATCAAAAGATTGACCCAGCGTACCCAAAAAAATTACCAAAAGACAATCGTCATTCTTCTCAATTTCCTGACTTTGCCAAAAATTATAAGAAAATTCTTCGTGTTTATCTGTTAATTCCTTTTCCGACCAATATCCCATCCTAAACACCCTATCATTTGTATTTCTAGGGCGGTCAGCATGAGCAATTCCCCAATCGACAAAAGCATTAGTCAAACCAACAATACCCGTTGCATGACTACAGGCTTGTTTTAATTGCCACACCATGGGAATAAAAGCTAGACTCAGCAGGGACCTAAGGTAAGTCGGGAAAAAGTCATAAATTACGTCTGGCCATAAATCACGAATATCGAGAACAACTGGAATACCAAACTTTAAACCGTACTGAACTGCTTCCCTAGCCAATTCTATAGTTGGAACAGAAGCCAGAATTATATCTGGTTTATCAGTGTCTTTATAAGCAAGTAATTTAAACCTTCTTGCTATCAAAATGTTGTCTATTATCCTGGATATGGAAAGGTTTTTTTGATAACCAAAACCTCGGACATATTGGATATGATAGTTATTTGACACTTCTACACGAGTATCTGTTTTATATCTATGGCAATGCTTAAAATGATTAAAAGTTGATGTCCACCATATAACTGTATGGCCGCGTTCAGCCAGCACCTTGGCAATCATACCTGTTCTCATAATTCTAGCATCGCCAAAGCCATCATGAGGTGTAGATTCGGAACGTTGAATAAGCCAAATTTTCATAAATTAAGTTGAATAAATTATTGCTATGTGATTTATACCTGCTTATTACTTATAATAAAATAAGGAAGAAGCTAAAAATGAGCAACGATATATGCTGATGTAATACTAAGTATCTCTGTATCTTTTTGTGAAAAGAAAGAGTCTAAAGTGATTTCATTGAGAGAACTAAATCAACAGTAATAATTCTTTCTGCTCTTAACAGCCAAAATCCTAGAGGAGTATTAATTCTCCTTCCTGTACCTACCTCTAAAAATGTAGTCCCTACAGGTGATTGACCGACATTTTCAATGTGTTTACAAGTTTCCATCCCCGCTTGTAAGTAAGTCGGCGGGGAAATTTATAACTATGTAACGGAAATTTAACAATTAGTATTATTGTTAAATTTAATACGTTCTGTACTATGTTTTCTGGTTTCTCCCCTAGCATTCACCCCATTGATAACG